>CANJYI010000369.1 GCA_947478975.1 Chthoniobacteraceae bacterium | reverse complement strand
GTTTTTCCAGAGCTCTACTTCACCATTTACGAACCGGGCGCTTCCTACGGACCCGTCATCGTGCGGGATAATATTTTCATCCTTGGAGAGTCCGCCCCCCTCGATGCCGTAACCTTTGCACCCAACGGCCGCGACATTCAGTGCACTGGCAACACTTTCATGGGAAAGTCCGTGAGCATCGCCGTCGACCCAAGTTGTGAGAGAGCTCTCATTCAAAACAACCAGGGGGCTACCACCGCCACCAAGGGCATCGATTTCAACCACGGGCGGCGGTGAGTTGTGGGGACCTAGTGGAGCCGTTCTGGAAGGGTTGCGAGCAGTTGCTTGATGCTCTCTGCCCTGTCCTTGGCGCAGACTAAAAGCGCGTCGCCGGTGTTGACGACGATCAGATCGCTGACGCCAAGCAGTGCAATGTGCTGGGTCGTGTCGGTTGAGAACACGATGTTGCCCCGGGCGTCTACGGATTGCACGGGCGTGTTCGTGGCGTTGCCGTCGGCGTCCTTTGGAAGATATTTTCCCGCGGCGGTCCAGCCTCCTAGATCGTCCCATGCAAAATCCGCGTCGACAGCCAGGGTGCCGGGCAGTTTTTCCATGACGGCGTAGTCGAAGGAGATTTTGGGCACGGCGGCGAAATGCTCGGCCAGAAATCCGTCTAGATCCGCCGCCTGCTGGAGACGATCACAGAACAGGGCCAGCTCGGGAGCCGTGTTGCGGAGGGCCTCCTGTAAAACTTTCACCGGCCAGACGAACATGCCTGCGTTCCAGAGGAAATTGCCGCGTTCCAAATAACCGGCAGCCACCTCGGCAGAGGGCTTTTCGTGGAAGCGCAGAACGGGGCGGGCTGAACTGGGGGCGGCCTGCGCCTCGCCCAGCTCGAGGTAGCCGAAGCCCGGACAGGGCCAGTCGGGCGGGATCGCAACGGTGACGATGGTGGAGTGAGCGCGCGCCGCCGCCACCGCGTTGCGCAGCGTTTTTTGAAAGCCTTCCACCGAGGGAATGTGGTGGTCTGCGGGAAGAACGATGGCTGTGGCGAAGGGATCGCGCCTTGCAAGAATGCCCGCCGCGAGGGCCATGGCGGCGGCGGTGTCACGCCGGAACGGCTCGATGACAAAGTTTTCAGGAGGCAGCTCGGGAAGGAGCGCGCGCACTGCTGCTGCCTGGTCTGCACCGGTAAGCACGAGGGTCCGCTCCGGGGGCACGAGGCCGTCGAGGCGGTCGAGCGTTGCGGAAAGAAGCGTGCGCTCTGAAAAGAGGGCGAGGTGGTGCTTGGGTTTGGCTTTGCGGGAAAGCGGCCAGAACCGTTCACCGTGCCCGCCTGCGAGGATCACGGCGTACAGAGAACCGTCAGAGGCGGAGGAATGGGGCGAATTGGTTTGAGGCATGGGAAAGGAATGTTGTTGGGGGTTTCGGTACAGCAGTGTCCAAGTGTTCAATGGCGCACATCGGGCTCCGGCGGTAACCCAGGAGAACGGCTCCCTGCGGCCTCGTCTAATATCGTTTTTGTCGACGTTTTCGAACGGATCGGGAGTGCTCCCGTGGCGGGCGTCGGACCGCGCCTTAACTAGGGGCGACCGTTTTGGTCGGGTTCGATATCACTACAGAAAAACCGGCCGGCCCCTTTTGCGTACAACGCAAAAAGAGCGGCCGGGCGGATTCAGAGACTGGACCAAGCCAGCTTTAAGTCCGAGATCTCGTTGAACAGGGTTTGCTTAGGGAAGTTTGATTTCCACTGCAGCCTTGTCGCGCACGTCCTTGATGAGCTTCTCCACCTGGGTGCTTTGCATCTTTTGGTTGAGGAAGGCCAGAAGCTGGGGCTTGACCGCCTCCAGAGTCATCGTTTCGGCATCCTTCCGGTCCGTGACCTGGATCACGTGAAATCCAAACTGGCTCTTCACCGGTTCGCTGATGTCACCCTTTTTCATTCCAAACGCAGCGGTGGAAAACTCGGGGACCATCTGCTCCTTGGTAAAGAAGTTGAGGTCGCCAGAGTTTTGCTTGGCGCTGGGGTCTTCGGAGAGTTCGGCGGCCAGTTTGTCAAAAGCCTCGCCCGCCTTCACTCGTGCTGCGATGGCTGCCGCGGCCTTCTGCTTTTCCTGAACAGTAGCCTCCGGGGCGTCTGCCGCGACGGAGAGCAGAATGTGGCTTGCGCGCACCTGCTCAGGCTTTTTGAACTGCTCGGGGTTCTTTGTGTAAAACTCTTCAGCATCGGCTTCGGTCGCCTTGGGGGCGTCCTTGATCTGGTCCTTTACCCAGGCCTGCTGCTTGAGATAAGCGCGGATGTCTTCACGGATTTTCTCAGGAGTTTGCCCAGACTTTGCCAGCTGTGCCTCGAAGTCCTCCTGTTTGGGAAAACGGCCCTTGAGCTGTTCAAATTGGGCGTTGATGTCCTCCTCCTTTGCCTCCATCGCCGCGGCACGCTTCGATACGAGCTTTTCGGTGATCAGGTCGTTGAGAATCATCTTGTAGCCCTGCGTCTTCTGGTTTGCAGGCAACTGGTCCGGAGGAATTCCCTGCCGTGCCAGCTCCGTTGCAAAGGCCTGCTCCAGTTCTTCCTTCTTAATTTCCTGCCCGTCCACAGTGGCGACGACGTCGGGCAGCGGTGCTGCGGGGGCGCTTTGCTGGTTCAAAAGCTGGGCGAGCGCCTCGGGAGGGAGGCCTGCCGCTTTCGCTGCGGCCGCGAGGTCCTCAGGTTTGGGAGCGGCTCCGGGAGCGGCTGCGGCTTCCGCCGGTGCCGTGGACGCTGGCGCCACAGCGGGGACTTCGGCGGCCGCGGGTGTTGCCGCTGCTGCGGGAGCCGCTGGTGCGGACGAAACTGGAGCCTCAGGTTTGCAGGCAGCGATCCCCAGAAGCACGGGGGCTGCGAGCAGCGCGGCGGTGAGTGCACGGGGATTGGCTGCGGAAGAACGGTTGGATTTCATGAAGTTTGGGCCGCAACATCGCACGGGAATGCTTGGAATGCCAGCGCGGAAGCGGAGGGGGCCGCATCGCCATCTCCGTCCCTCGGAAGAGTCCACAACCATCGGGCAGAGTGCCGCAGGTTCCTTCTTTCAGA
Organism: Chthoniobacteraceae bacterium; assembly: GCA_947478975.1. GTDB lineage: Bacteria > Verrucomicrobiota > Verrucomicrobiia > Chthoniobacterales > Chthoniobacteraceae > Chth-196. The sequence goes on along the minus strand of CANJYI010000369.1, from coordinate 407 downwards.
CGGCCAGTCCCTGCCAGAAGCGAGCGGTTGGTGTCGGCTTTGGAGAAACTTTACGGAAGCGACTTCTTGAGGAAATGCAGCGTAACCGACCCTATGGTCTGCAGGCTGTCTGCGCTGATTTGGGACAGAGTGTCATCCGCCGTGTGCCACGCATCGTACTCAAAGTCGATGATGTCGATGGCCGGAATGCGCGCAATGAGGTTGAGCGGCACGTGGTCGTCGAGCATGGGGCGGTCAAAAATGCGGAAGGCCCCACGGCTTTGGAGCGTCTCGGCGGAAGAGAGTAGGCCCTGGGTGAGATCTTTTGGGGAATCCAAGGGCAGGGTGACAGTGAGGTTGCGATCCCCGATCATGTCCCAGACGACTGCGAATTTGAATTGGGCAGCCCTGCCGGTTTCCCTCAACTG
>CANJYI010000368.1 GCA_947478975.1 Chthoniobacteraceae bacterium | reverse complement strand
CGGGAACAGTGCACCTCCTTCTGGGCTCAAAAAAAAGCGCGACCGATTTTTTAGAGGAAGCAGCAAAGCTCAACCCCGCCTACCGTGCCGCGCTTCAGGCGCTTTTTGCGCCGGAGCCGACCCCGTAGAACCGCGCAGCAGTTCCGCCGAAAAAGGCGGACTGCTCCTCTGTGGACCAGTCTTTGGTCCAGTCCTGAGCCACCTTGAGCCACTTCTCGTACTGTGATGCAAGAAGGCACACAGGCCAGTCAGAACCCCACATCAACCGCTTCCTGCCAAACGCCGCTTCAATGACGGCTAGGTAGGGACGCAGCGTATCCGGACTCCAGTCGTCGTGCTTCGCCTCGGTGACCAATCCGGACACCTTGCAATACACATTGCTGTGGCCAGCCAACTTGGTGACCAGTCCGGCCCACGGCTCCATCTGACCACTGGCGATCATCGGCTTGGCACAATGGTCCAACACGAAGGGCTGGAGCGGAAACTGTTCCACAAGCTCGATAGCGGCCGGCAGTTGCCTCGGGAAAATCAGCAGGTCGTACCGCAGACCGTAGCCGTGCAGTTGTTCGATGCCGCGCAGGAAGTCTTTTCCCACCAGAAAACGGTCGTCTGGCTCGTCCTGCGCCACGTGGCGTACCCCGGCAAACTTGGGATTGAGCCCGAAGCTTGCCAACTGCTCGCCCACCTCGGGCGAGCGCAAGTCAACCCAGCCGACCACACCCCGGATGAGCGGATTTTTGGCGGCAAGCTCCAGCAGCCAGCGGGTCTCTTCCAGAGACTGGCGCGCCTGCACGGCTATGGATCCCTCCAGACCCAGCGGGCTCTGGAGCCTTTCCAAATCCTGGGGCAACCAGTCCTTCTGGAGCGGAGTGCCAGGACGTATCCAGGAATACTGCTCCGCGCTGTACTTCCAGAAATGCTGGTGGGCGTCGATTTTGGCTGTCATGGGGCGAAGGAGGCTCTGTTTATTCGGCAATTGAAACCAAAGCTTTGAGCACAGCGCTCTCGGGCTGCATCCAATGAGTGAAGACCCCGGGGACCTCCTCCAGGGTTGCACGGTGCGTCATCCACGGACGTGTGTTGATGCTTCCCGCCTCGATCAACTCAATGATCCGGGTGAAATCCGGCGAAAGGGCGTTCCGGCTGGCAAGGACGCTTATTTCGCGCCGATGCATCAAGGGATGGGGGAAGTGCACCTCCTCAGAGGTCACCCCCACATACACCAGACGCCCGGCAAAGCCCACGTACTTGAGTGCGCCGCTCATCGAGTGGTGGCTGCCGGTGGCATCCACCACCACCTGGGCGAGCGTTCCCCCAGTGAGTTCGTCGAGGGCCTTCAGATCAGCATCCGTGCCGCTGGCCTGAATTGTGTCTCCAATCCCCATGACTTCCCGCACAAACCGCAGCCGGGTTTCGTTCATGTCCATCACAACGGTGCGGGCTCCGGAAAGCTTGGCGAACTCCACCACCGACAGCCCGATCGGACCCGCGCCAATGACCAGTACGGTCTCGCCAGGCTGCGGATTGCCCCGGTTGACAGCGTGGCACCCGATGGCCAGCGTTTCGACCAGCGCCAGTTGGTCGAATTCAAGCCTCCGCGAAACGTGCAGCTTGCGGGCTGGAACCTTAAAAAACGGGCGCAACCCGCCATCGCAATGAACACCAAGCGTCTGGTGGTTTTCACAGCAATTGGTGTGTCCGGTTTTGCAGGAATAACACTTCTGACAGTTGATGTACGGCTCCACCGAACAGCGGTCCCCCACCTTGACCGCAGTCACCCCAGGGCCGACGCCCACAACCTCCACCCCCAACTCGTGCCCCGGAATCCGGGGATAGGAATAAAAGGGCATCTTGCCCAGGTACCCGGAGTAGTCAGTCCCGCAAATTCCGACCTGATGGACCCGCACCAAGGCCTCGCCTTCGCCGGGAGCCTCGGGGGCCGGTGTGTCGATGAGTTGCCAGTGCTTTGGCTCAGTAAGTTGCAATGCTTTCATGCGCAGTTCTCCTTTGAATTAGTTGTTCTCCAAACGGCCCTCAAGGTGGCCGAGGTTTTGCACAGGAGCGAAAATCGCACGCACGTCGCGCAACAGTGCCTCGTCAATGGGTTCGGCTGCCCATTTCGCCCAGTTGGCGATGTTCACCGGGTTCGCGGAGCCCGCGACCGTGGTGGCGATGTCCGGATGGGAGATGGAGAATTGAAGCGCCAGCTTCGCAATGTCGCTGCCCCGTTGCTCACAGAGAGCGGCGGCGCGCCGGGCGGCGGCCTTGACCTCCTCGGGCTCCTTCAACCATGCGGGAAGGGGGGCGTTTGTCAGAAGGCGCGCGGAAAAAGGGCCTGCATTCATTACTCCAACCTTTTTCCTCTGCAGCAGCGGCAACAGCTCATCCAGAAGCCGCGTGTTTTGGAGCGTGTACTGGTTGTAGGAGAGGATGCAGTCGACCTCTTCCTTTTCGAGCACCTGCCGGAAAACTTTCATGGGATAGCCGGAGATTCCGATAAATCGGACCTTTCCCTGCTGCTGGACCTTCCGCATTGCAGGCAGGGTTTCCTCGATGATCTGGTTGACGTCCACAAACTCGATGTCGTGGGCCAGAATGATATCGAGGTGATCGGTCCCCAGGCGGTGGAGGCTGACGTCGACGCTTTCAAGCACCCGCTTAAACGAGAAGTCAAAATGGTTCAAGTCGTACCTCCCCAGCTTGCTGCAGAGCGTGTACTTCTCCCGGGGAAGCCCCTTGAGCGCCACGCCCAACAGAACCTCGCTCATGCCCCGCCCGTAAAAAGGCGAGGTGTCAATCAGGTTCAACCCGTGCTCTAGCGCCACGTGGACGCTGCGCGTGGCCTCTTCCAAGGTGACGTTTCGAAATTCCTGTCCCAGCGAACTGGCCCCAAAGGAGAGGCTGGGCACGGATAAACCGGTTTTGCCGAGGATGCGGTGTTCCATAAAATGACGTGTTGGATGTTGCGAAAATCAGGCCGTACGGCACCCCATGACCAAGAGCACGTTGGCCCAAAGCGATTGGTCCGCGGTTTGAATGGTCAGCACGTGATCCGCGGAAGCCACCGCCTCATAAAAATCCCACTTTTGAATAGGCTGCAGCTCGAGCGAAAGGCCTGCCGCCTCGATTTCGGCGCGGTACTGCTCCCACACGGGAGGTTCGCCTGACTGCGCATAGGGGTCGTCCGCCGGAATCCCCATGGTGTGGACACTGTCGAGAGGCACCGCACTCAGGAGCGCCCGCAGCACCTGCGTGCAATTGACCACCCCCGGGGTCAGCGCGAGGCTGACCACTTCGGCGTTGGGCCCCTTTTTGCTCGAGGCCGGATAATTCCCGTCGGCGATGAGGATTTTGGCATGGTGCCCTGCCCGCGCAAGAACCTCGGTGATCTTTGGATGAAGCAGTTGGTGTTTGAGCATGGTGATCTAAGGAAAGGGGACGCTTTTATCGGACGAACTTG
>CANJYI010000367.1 GCA_947478975.1 Chthoniobacteraceae bacterium | reverse complement strand
TGCATCACGGAAAGTCGGGCCGGCAAAATGGCCGGAGCCCACGCCTTCCATGAAGTCCGCCACCTGATGCACGAAGGTGTGCTCATACCCAATCTGCAAGCCGGGCACCCACCACTTGCTCATGTAGGGATGGTCCCCGTCGGTGACGTGGATCGAGCGCCAGCCCCGGAGATTGCCGCGGTCGCGGTGATCGAAGTACTGGAGGCGGTGGAGGTCATGCAGATCCCAGGCGATCGAGGCGTTCTCGCCGTTGATTTCCAGAGTATAAAGAGCCTTGTGACCGCGGGCATAGCGGGTGGACTCAAAGGTCGCCAGCGACCCGTTGTCGAACCGGGCCAAGAACGCGCAGGCATCGTCAATTTTGACGTCCTGAACCTCCCCGGTAAGCGTGTGCGTGCGCTGCTTGACGAAGGTCTCCGTCATCGCGCTCACCGACCCGATCTTGCCGTTGAGCCAGAGCGCGGTGTCAATGCAGTGCGCCAGCAGGTCGCCCGTCACCCCGGATCCAGCCGCCGCGGCGTCCAGACGCCAGAGTCCGGCACCGCCTTGGGGCAGGTCGGCGCTGATGGTCCAGTCCTGCAAAAACTTTGCGCGGTAGTGGAAAATCCGGCCCAAACGGCCTTCGTCAATGAGTTGCTTGGCAAAGGTCACCGCCGGCACGCGCCGATAGTTGTACCAGACCATGTTGGCCACACCGGCCTTTTCGATCTCGCGCACCATTTCCTCGCCCTGCGGCCCGTCCATGGAAAGGGGTTTTTCGCACATGACCATCTTACCCGCACGCGCTGCGGCGATGGCAATTTCGGCATGGGAATCGTTGGGGGTGCAGATGTCGATGAGGTCGATGTCGGACCGCTCGATGAGCTTGCGCCAGTCGGTTTCGGCAGTCTCCCAGCCCCAGCGGTCGCAGTAATCCTTGAGCTTTGCCTCGTCGCGGCCGCAGGCGGCCTTGAGCACGGGGGTGACGGGCAGGTCGAAGAAATTAACAACCTTGCGGAAGGCGTTCGCATGGGTCCTCCCCATGAAGCCGTAGCCGACGATACCAACGTTGATTTGTTTTTTAGACATAGAGAGTAGTTTTCCGTGGGTAGAAACAATCCGGTTTGAGACCGCCTAGGCGTGGTAGCCGTGGGCTTCGCGCACCTTGAGCATCGTGGCGAGAATGGTGTTCCAAGTCTGCTGCGACTCGAGCATCGCGTTGGGGAACATGCACCCATCCCAGCAGATGTGCTTGATACCGCGGGCGGCTGCCCCCTGGAGCCAGTGTCCCGAGCATTCCACGATGTCGAGCTTCCCGTTCGGGTCGTCGGCGGGACAGTGGCGGCCTGTCTTGTCGTGGGAACCGGTTCCGTGCACTGAGCCGTCGTTTTGGGCCACGTGAAAGTCGATCGTCCAGGGGCGGAGTGCGTCGGTCATCTGCTTATAAGCGGAGTCAAACTGCTCCTTTGTGTGGCCCGCCTGCAACAAGCCGTGCTCCGGCGCATTGTAGCCCAGCAGGTACAGATAGGTGTGGGCCAAATCCGCCTGGAAACCCACCGTGCCCGGCATTCCAACCTCCTCCAGCGTCTGCACCATGTACTGCCAGGAATGCATGCCGGCCCAGCAGATCTCGCCTTCGGCAGCGAGCCGCTCGCCGTGGGCAGCGGCGATCACGCCGGCCTCGCGGAAAGTCTGTGCAATTTTGTGCGTGTTGCCCACCTTGTCCTCAGCCCAATGGGAGGGGGAGTCGGCGGAATCAATGCGAATGACCCCGTAGCGGCGCACGCCGTGTTCGTTGAGGATCCTGGCAATGCGGCAGGCCTTGCGCACGGCCAGCACGAATTTCTCGCGCTGTTCGGGCGAGCCCATGGAGGAATCCCCCACGGTTCCCGGCCATACGGGAGCCACCAGCGAGCCCACTACCAGTCCCTTACCAGCAATCAGGTCGGCCATGCGCTTGATCTCGTCGTCCGAGGCGTCCGGGTCGGTGTGGGGGTGGAAAAGGAACATGTCCACGCCGTCAAACTTCTGGCCGTCGACTTCCGCGTGGGCGGTAAGATCCAACATGTGCTCCAAGCTGATGGGAGGATGGTCTGAACCGGGCTCCTTGCCCACGAGACCGGGCCACATGGCGTTGTGCAATTTTGGATACGTATTCTGGGTATGGGTACTCATAACAAAGGAAGGCGTCCTTGCTCGCTGAAGCCGCGCGGCTGGGCAAGTCAGAACCACCGTCTGCCAGAGGAAATTGCCATGGCCCCCACAGGCGCAGTCCCCGCCCTTCGGGCTTTCACCTTTACTTTTCCCCGCCCCTGGAGCATCCTCTCGCCCTCGCTCCGGATGAAATTTTCCACCGGTATCCCCGCATTTACGGCAGTCGCTTCGGTCGCACTTCTTTTCACGAGTGCGGCGCAGGGGGAACTACAGTCCCCTTTTTCAGAGAAGGCAGAGTTTGCCCGCTACGCGGAGCGCATGCGCGAAAGCGTGCTGCAGTCGCTCGAACCGGAGGTCCGGATTCCGACTGGCGGCGGCGCCAAGGCAGATGCCGCCCGAGCTGGAGCCGGGTCTGCCCCTCTCACCGGCAGCATGACACTTTCACCGACGGCCGGTCGCTACCCTTGGAAAAACAAGATCGTCACCACTGTTTTTTGGGTGGGGGAATCCGCCACGGTCAACAACCCGGTCCACAACCGCTCCTCTTCTTGGGACCTGAACTGGAGGGATTCTTTCGGCGGCTTGGACAACCCGGACCCGCTCAAGCGGCGAGGCTACCTGCCGGCCGGGTTCACCCCGAAGCTCAACCCTTTTTACGTCGCCCTTCCCTACAACGACGTGAAGGGCTCCGCCCACAAGCCAGAGGCGCGCGTCGTCATTCCCTGGTTCCGTTCCTCCTTTGTGCGCGACGGTCTCAGCGTCTGCCGGGACCGCTGGGTGGCCATCCGCAACTCGAGCGGACGCGTCTGCTACGCCCAATGGGCGGATTGCGGCCCCTTTCGCACAGACCACTGGGAGTATGTCTTCGGCAAGGACCGCCCGGCCCACAACCTCAACGGCGGTGCAGGCTTGGACGTTTCACCCGCCGTGCGGGACTATCTGCGCCTCAACTCCACCGATGTGACGGACTGGAAGTTCGTCGAGGTCAATGAGATCCACCGCGGCCCCTGGTCCGAACACGGAGAAAACAACGACTTTGTCCTCCAGTCTCGGCGCTCCAGAGACCGGATGGCCATTTCCGCAGACGCCCCGCGGGTTTTCCTACGCTAGGGCATGTTCGCTGTGGAAATAACGGCCCCCGCCCCAAAGCCGGATCCGCAGATCACAGATGTTACTGAAAGTTTCTAATCTGTTAAATCTGTGACACCTGCGGATAGTTCTCCGAACAAGACTCCACCCCTTTTTCCATGTCACTCGCAGCCACGGACGCACTCCCTTTGCTCGAACAGGCCCACGCGCAAAACCGGCTCGCCCACGCCTACCTGATCACCGGTCC
>CANJYI010000366.1 GCA_947478975.1 Chthoniobacteraceae bacterium | reverse complement strand
TCGGCGCGCAGGGCGAGCACCCGCGCCAAGCGGAACCGGGCTTCAAACAGGAGACCGTTCTCCTTGCCTGCAAGCTCCAGAAACCGCCGCAAAGCCTTTTCCTGCGCCGCCACATGCCGGGAGTAGGTTTCCTTGGGGTCACCTTTTGGCACGGAGGGAGGGCCCGCTTCCAAACGCTGGACCTCCTTCCATGCCGCCTCCGCTTCTGGCGCAGGCAGGTCCGCAGCGCGCGCCTCCTGGATAAAGCCCGCAAGAAGGAAGGCAAAAGACGCCACCCCTGCCCGGAATCCAACCGCGTGAAGGGACAAAGTTCTCACTGGATTCAACGTCCACCCACGGTCCGCAGTTTCCTCTCAAAAACCCACTCCAGCCCGCGCGCTAGCCGGTCCTCGATCAGGTCCGCGTGCCCGCCGGGCGACTCAAAAAACTCCACCCGCGTGTAGGGCTTGATCAGATCGCGGAGCACCTTTGCGCCCTTTTGTGCGCCGAACTCATCGTGTTCGGCCCCATCCAGATAGATCTTGTGGTAAGGCATGAACAGGTGCGGGTTGCGCCTGGCAATGACCACCGTGTCCTCCTCCAGCCAGTTCTGCCACACCTCGGCCTGCCAGTTGCCCTTCTCGTCATAAAGCCAGTGAAACTCTCCCGGTTCATTTGGCCCCTTGGGTGCATAGGCGGCAGAAAGTCCCAGGACGATTTGGATGAGATTGTGCCCGGGCTTGAGCATGAGCTCAGGCGGGGCCACGTAGGAGGCCAGTTGTTTGGGCGTCACGCTCTTGATCACATGCTCCTCCACCAGCGGTTTGTGGGTCACCTCAAAATCCGTGTCGGGCGAGAGCGCCACAACCGCCCCAAACCGCTCAGGCGCCATCATAGCCACGCGCAGCGCCCCAAACCCCCCGCTGGAATGGCCCGCTATGATGCGGTCCCGGGGGGTGGCTGGCGTTCCATAATACTTTTCCAGAAAGGGAATAACCTCCTCCAACAGGTAGTCGGCGTAGTTGCCCTGCGCAGGGGAATTCAGGTATTGGCTGCCGCCCCAGCGGTTCCGGCAGTCGACCACCACCATCCGCAGGGGCATCCCCTTGTCAGCGAGGTTCTGAAACGCCGCGGCGAAGTGCTCCCCATTGCCTCCGAAGAAATCCTCCGAGGAGCCGCCGTAGCCAGGAAGGTAATAGACAGTAAGGAGTTTGGAGGTAAAGCGCGGCAGCTTCGGGGTAAAGACCGCCACCCGCCGCTGGGAGGGATCCCCCAGCGGGTTGCCTTCCAGCAGGCGCCCTGGAATCGAGATCGCCTCGAAATGGGGGGCGGCGGTGAGACAGGTGGCCCCAGAAAATCCGCTCCAAGCCAAAGCGGCAGCAAGAACAGCCCGTCGACTAAGATCATTAAAAAAGCCCATCCCAACCCCTTTCAAATTGCACGAATAGCGCAAGTCTTTTTTAGCGCAACAGCCCTCGGAAGGCGCCGCCCGGCGCAGGCTCCACTCAAAAGGGCCACAGCTTCCCTGAAGTCCGCCCCCACCAAGACTTGGGCTTTTTCGCCGCCTCAGTCCAGGAAGCCAGTTCTCTGTCCAAGCGCTCCCTGGGCACAAGTCTGGAGCGCGTCACCACCACCCGCTCCAAGGGAAGTTCGTTGGTGTCCACCTCGGCTTCGCTGAGGCCAGTCAGCACGTCCAACCCACTCTCCACCTTCCCAAACACCGTGTCGGTCCCATCCAATTCCGGCAGCGCCTTGAGCGCCACATAGAACTGACTCCCGTTGGAAAGACGGCTCGGATTGAGCCGGTCCGGCAAACGCCCCATGGCAACACTTCCCTCCACGTGGCGGCGCACAATCTCAGGAGCCAAGGTGTAACCGGGACCGCCGGTTCCAATGTCGGGGGAGTCCTTGCTCCGGCTCAACGGGTCCCCCATCTGCACCAGTCTGCCGGCGGCAACGCGGTGCACGCAGGTCTGTTTGTAAAAGCCACTGCCCACCAAACGTCTGAAGTTGGCCGCATGCCGCGGGGCCTCCGTCTCGTACAAAGCGATCGCCACCGGAGGCAAAAGCGCCCCCTTTTTTTCAAACTGAAGCAAAACAACATCCTCCGCCCGGCAAAGGACTCCGGAGACAGCCAGCACGAGAACCTGCAAGCAGGCGGTAAAGGAAAAGCGGCAGCGCATACCCCCGGAGTTTGCCCTAAGACGTTCCCCGAGGCCAGAAGCGCTTTCATCCCCCGCATCCGGAATTTTCACTCGCGAAGCAGAGCCCGCAAGCAGGCGAAAGCCCGCCCCTCTCCAGCAACCGGGAGAACAGACGCTCGCTCTAAAAAGCCAAACGCACCACGCCCGAGCCCGACTCGATGCGGCCGATGACTTTTGCCTTCAGGCTGGAGGCCAGCCCTGCCGCCTCCTTCGCGCGGACAACAACCGCCATGCCGATGCCCATGTTGAAGACCTGGTACATCTCCGAGCGGTTGACTCCCCCACCCTCCTGAATCAAATCGAAGAGGGCCGGAACCTTCCACGCGCCGGTGTCGATGACCGCGTCGCAAGCCGACGGCAGGACGCGGGGCAGGTTGTCCACGAGTCCGCCCCCGGTGATGTGGGCCAGTCCCTTGACCACTCCGTGAGGAATGGCAGCCAGAGCCGGCTGGTAGTTACGGTGCACCCGAAGCAGCTCTTCACCCAGCGTCTTGGCGAGGCCCGCGGGCTTGTCTGAAAGTTTGAGCCCCATCTGCTCGAGCAGAACCTTACGAGCGAGCGAGTAACCGTTGGTGTGCAGCCCGTTGGAGGGCATGCCGAGAATCACGTCGCCCACCTTGATCTGCGAACCGTCAAGCATCCGGGCCCGATCCACCACGCCGACAATCGTGCCGGCCAGATCGTACTCCCCCCTCTGGTACATGCCTGGCATCTGGGCGGTCTCCCCGCCAATCAGCGCGCACCCGCCCTCCTTGCAGGCCTTCGAAAAGCCCTTCAAGATCTGGGCGAACACCTCCGGTTCAAGCCGCTCCGCGCCAATGTAATCCAGAAAAAACAAGGGCTTCGCGCCGATGACTGCGATGTCGTTGATGCAGTGGTTGACCAGGTCCTGGCCGACCGTGTCATGGCGGTCCGTGGCAAAGGCGATCTTGAGCTTTGTACCCACGCCATCGACGCTGGAAACAAGCACCGGTTCCTTCATCCCGCGGAAGTCCGGCTTAAAGAGCCCTCCAAATCCGCCGATCTTGCCCAAAACTTCAGGCCCGTGTGTCCCTTTGACCATCCCGTGGATCTTACTTTTCACGGCATTCCCCAAGTCGACGTCCACGCCCGCGGCCGCGTAGGCCTTCTGCACGGGGGCCGGCGCCTTCTTACCGCGGGCAGGCTTTGCGGTTTTTGTCGCCGCCGCTGAGGCGCCGGTCGAGGAGGAGCCTACCCCTGTCCGCTTGTTTGCGGCTGCCTTCGGGGCCTTGGAAGCCTTCAGGGTTTTGGGGGCGGCTTTGGTGGAAAGGGCGGG
>CANJYI010000365.1 GCA_947478975.1 Chthoniobacteraceae bacterium | reverse complement strand
CCCATCCCGTGGACCGTTTTTTGGAACACGCGCTTTCAAAGGCCGGGGTGGGTGTCTCCGAGGGCGCCAGCGCGGCGGTGCTGGCGCGAAGGCTGCATTTTCTGCTCACCGGCTTGCCCCCTTCGGCGGAGGAGGTGCGTTCCTTTGAGGCCGCCGCCGCCGTCGATCGGGCCCGGGCCGTGCGCGAACGCACCCGCAGCCTGTCTGCCTCTCCCGCCTTTGGAGAACACTGGGCGCGCCGCTGGATGGATTTGATGCGCTACGCGGAAAGCCATGGTAGCGAAGGGGATCCCGAAATCATCGGCGCCTTCCAGTACCGGGACTATCTCATCCGCGCTTTCAACTCCGACCTCCCTCTGGATGCGCTCATCCGCGAGCATCTGGCGGGGGACCTCCTGCCGCAGCCTCGGATTTCCAAGGAGGGATTTGAGGAGTCGAAGATCGGGCCGGCGCAGTTCCGTTTGGTCGAGCACGGCTACCAACCGGTGGACAGCCAGGACGACCGGGTCAAGGCGGTCGACAACCAGATTGACGTCGTGACGAAGGCCTTCCAGGGGCTCACCGTCTCGTGCGCACGGTGCCACGACCACAAGTTTGACGCCATCAGCCAGCGCGACTACACGGCGCTGTATGGAGTGTTGGACAGCGTCCGTCCCACGCAGGTGGCGGTGGGCGTGGCGGACAGAATCACCGCGCAGCAGAAGCAGGCGCTGGGCTGCATCAAGACGGAGCTGCGTGCCGAGCTGGCGGGGCTTTGGTCGGCTCAACTCGGGGCGTTGCCCGCGGCGCTGGCTCACGCGGCGCAGCCGCCGCTTGTTCCCGAGGTGTTGGGTCTTGCTGCGGAGTTGGAAGGTGTCCGGCGCGAGCTTTCCGAAAAGGAGTGGGCGCGCTTTACCTCGGGGAAAGCGCCCGGCTTCCCGGCTCCCTACGCCGTGTGGAGTTTCAATCAAGGCGCCAACGATTTGCTCGGGCGGGTCAAGGCAGAGCTCCAGGGAGGGGCGGCGCTCCAGGACGGCGCCTTGGTGCTCGACGGGAAGGGGAGCTTTCTGCGGACCGAGCCCCTGCCCGAGGGAATCACGGCGCGCACCTTGGAGGCGTGGGTGAGCCCGGCAAATCTCGAACAAAGGGGCGGCGGCGTGGTGGCGGTTGAAAAGCTCGGAGGGCATGGATTTGACGCGCTGGTCTTTGGTGAAAAGGAGGCGGGTAAATGGGTGGCTGGAAGCGAGTTCTTCAAGCGCTCGCAGCAAACAAACGGGCCCAAAGAGGACACCGTTCCCGGGACGCTCGTCCACGTGGCCGTCAGCTACGCGGCGGACGGGACCGTGAGCGTCTTTCGTAACGGCAAGCGCTACGGCGAACCCTATCGAAAGAGTGAGCTCCAGGAGTATTCCAAAGGGGAGGCGCGTGTGCTGGTGGGTCTTCGGCATACGGGCGCTGGAAACGGATATTTTGCAGGCCGGATTGAGGAGGTGCGGCTCTACACGCGCGCCCTTTCGGAGGCGGAACTCGCCGCTTCTCATGCCGCGGGTCCATTGAAAAGCGCACCCCCCGCCTCGACCCAGGCTCCCCAGGCCGACGAGGCTACGCAGGCACTCACCGCAAAGGCCGCCGGACTGGAGGCCGAATTGGCCAAGCGCGCGCCCGTGCAGGCCCCGGACCTTTTCCGGAAGGCCGCCGGCGCCGTCGAGCATCCGCTGCATTTGGCGCTGCTTGCGGTGACGAAGAGGGAGGCGGACTTTGCCGCGGCAGCGAAGGCGCAACGGCAGCGGATGGAAACCAAGATTGGGGAGGCAAAGGCCTTTAACGAAGGACGGTTTGAGCTGGCTTGGGACGTGACCAAGACGGGCGGGGAAGGTTGGTTTTTTAACGGCCCCGGAATTGAGGCGGTCAGGTGCGGCGATTTCCGCGTACTGGGCGAGGGGCCGCTGGCGGTGGACGGCCTGTTGCCCGCCGGTCTGACCGGAGCGGCGCTGGTGTCCAAGCTGGGGGGCGTCGCCGCCTCGCCGGACTTTGTGCTGAACCGGGAGCGGGTGAGCGTGCGGTTTGCCGCGCAGAGCGGCGCGCTGCTTTGTATCCAGACGGACAACTATCCTCTCGGAAACAACGGCACCTTTCCTAAAGCCGTGGTCCAGCGCCGGGAACCGGCTTGGAGCATGCTGGACACAGCCTACCGCAAGGGGTCGACCGCTTATGTAGAGCTTTCGACTCCCGATTTTCAGACACGCCGCGCAGCACCGCCCAAGGATAGTGCCGGCACGCCGGCTTTTTTTGTGCTGGAAAAGGTCGTCTTTCACGATGGCAAGGACGCGCCCAAGGAGGAGTATCCCGCGCAGGAATGGCTGCTGGCCGAGTGCAAGTCCGAGAAGCCCGGGGAATATCTCCGGGAGCTAGGGGAATGCATCCGGGGTGCGCTCGAGGCGTGGCGGCTGGAGAAGCTTTCCGAGGGCCAGCGCCTGCTCCTCAACGCCTGTCTGGAGACTGAAATTCTGGAAGCCCGTGCGGATGCGTCGCCCAAGGTGGCCGCACTTCTGGCCGGTTATCGCAAGCAAGCCAAAGATTTCCGCGCGCCCCTCATGGTGCCTGGGGTGGCGGAGCATCAGGGGCATGACGCCGCGTTTTTGCCCCGGGGCGACCACCACAAGCCCGGCGAGTTGGTGCCGCGCGGTTTTCTGGAGGTGCTGGATGCGCGTCCGATTACTGCGCGGCAGAGCGGCCGCATGGAGCTGGCGGAACGCATTCTCTCGCCCGCAAACCCGCTGACTGCACGCGTGCTTTCCAACCGGATCTGGCACTGGACTTTTGGGCGAGGGCTGGTGGCCACCGTCGACAATTTCGGCCGGATGGGCGAGCGCCCGAGTCATCCCGAGCTGCTCGACTATCTCGCTGCCCGCCTTGTGTCGGAGGGGTGGTCCTTGAAAAAGACGCTGGAGTTTTTGGTGTCAACCGAGGCTTTCCAGCGTGCATCGACCCCGACACCAAGCGCGTTGGAGAAGGATCCCGAAAACGCGCTGCTCTCGCACGTGTCTGTGCGACGGCTCGAGGCGGAGTCCATCCGCGATGCGATCCTGTCGATTTCCGGGAGGCTGGACGCCGCCCGGTTTGGGCCGCCCGTGCAGGCGGAAGCGCCGCGCCGGAGCGTTTACGTCCAGCAGCGACGCAACAGCCTGCCGCCGTTTCTGGTCACCTTTGACGCGCCCAAACCCTTCACCACGCTTGGGCGCAGGGACGTGACGACCGTGCCTGCCCAGTCGCTGACGCTGCTCAACGATCCGGCGGTCCTCCAGCAGGCGCGGGTCTGGGCGGAAAGCGTCCGCAAGGCGGTGGCGGAGCCCAGCGCGAGGATTGAGGCGCTTTTCAGGCAGGGGCTCGGGCGCGCGCCCAGCGCGGCGGAGGCGGCAAAGGCCGCCGCCTTCTTGGAAGAATCCGGCGCACCGGAGAACCTCGCTCCGTTGGCGCACGCGATCTTTAACCTCAAGGAATT
>CANJYI010000364.1 GCA_947478975.1 Chthoniobacteraceae bacterium | reverse complement strand
CGGGGGCGATCCCGTCCGCCACGCAGAGGCGGAGGCTTTCCCGCAAAAACGCGGAGACTTCGGAAACAACGTCGGCGTAGGCGGGGGCCGCCTGCATCGTGGCGGGGCTTCCCTGCATGTGCATGGCGATGGCGCCTGCGCCGGAGTCGAGAAGGACGCGGCGCATGGGGGCCTGGCGGAGGCCGGTGATGTCGTTGACCACGGAAGCTCCGTGGCGGAGGGCCTCGCGGGCGACCTCGGGCTTGCTGGTGTCAACGGAGAGGAGTGCGGAGGATTGCGCGGCGAGGGCCTCAATGACGGGGAGCACGCGCCGGAGTTCTTCCGCGGGAGAGACTGGCGCGGCGCCCGGACGGCTGGACTCGCCGCCGACATCGAGGAGGTCGGCCCCTTCGGCCGCCATCGCGAGGCCCGCGGCGATGGCACCTTCCGCATTGCCCCAGAGGCCGCCGTCCGAAAAGGAGTCGGGCGTGACGTTGAGCACGCCCATGAGGAGGGCGCGTTTGCTCAAATCAAGGGTGCGGTGAGAGACTTTCCAGAACATTTCAGACGGTGAAGACGAGGGCCGTTGCTGCAGGCGGGACTGTCGTCTATCTCAAGGGGATGGCATTCGCAACTTTAGGGACTCCAAACACACCGATTTCAACCGGAGCCCCCGGCAACCCGTACGAGACGGACAAGCTGGTCAACGAGTACCTGCTGTTTCACTACGGGGCGGCCGGCGAGGTGCTGCCCTACGAGTGGGGGCCCGTGGGCGCGCTGGACTATCCGGTGCGTTGCGTGAGCGAGTGCGTAACCGCGGCGGACCTGCCAGCGGGGGCGCGCGGTTTGGATTTGGGGTGCGCCGTGGGACGCTCCAGTTTTGAGCTCGCGCGGCTTTGCGTGGAGGTGGTTGGGATCGACTATTCGCACCGGTTTGTGGAGGCGGCGGAGCAGGTCCGGAGCGCCGGCGGAATGGACTATTTTCGCTTGGACGAGGGCGAGTGCGGAACGCAGCTGCGCGCCAGCCTGCCCGCCGGAGTCGACCCGGAGCGGGTTCGCTTTGAACAGGGGGACGCCATGGCGCTGCGCGGCGACCTGGGAAGGTTTGAGGTGGTGTTGATGGCCAACCTGATCGACCGCCTGCGCGAGCCGGTCCGGTGTCTGGAACGGCTTCCGGACTTGGTGCAACCAGGAGGGCTTTTGGTGGTGACCTCGCCCTACACCTGGATGCAGGAATACACCGCGCGCAAAAACTGGCTGGGAGGCATCGCCGGCGACGGGTCGCGGCAAAACACGCTGGACGGACTGCGTTCGCACCTGGAGCCGGCCTTCCAGCTGGAGGCGACACGCGACCTGCCGTTTCTGATTCGGGAACACGCCCGCAAATACCAGTGGAGCGTGGCGCAGGCCTCGCTATGGCGGCGGAGCCGCTAAAATGGATGGGAGGCGGGTTGCGTTCACCACGCCTCCCGCACGAGGTGCCCCAGACAAGCAGGACGGGCAGCGGAAAATGCCGATCATAGTCGTGTACAAGCGCTCCCCGGCCGGGGAACCTTTCATCCTGCAAACAATGAGCCTCTCCGCCGCCTTTCTGGTCTCTCCAAAGGGCGGGGCCGCCCTCCTTTCCATTGCTTCCTCCGCTCAAAATGAATACTCCGACCCCGCCCTACCCCTCAGAAGCTCCCAGCTGCTCACCCTGGATCCAGCAACTCCCCCCGGACAGCGGACCGCAGCGGCTCGGGGCCGATACGGCTGCGGACGTGGCGATTGTGGGAGCTGGCATCGCCGGGGTGGCGACCTCCTTTTTCACGCTGCGCAGCACGGCCCAGAGCGTTTTGCTTTTGGAACGCAACCAGGCCGGCCACGGAGCCTCGGGACACAACGCCGGCCAGCTTGCGACCTACTTTGAGCGGCCTCTGTGCGAGCTTGTGGAGGAGTACGGGTTTGAGGGGGCCATTGCGGCGCAAAAGGCCTTCGACGATTCACACGAGCTGCTGGATCTGATGATTGCGGAGTCCGGGGCGGACGTGCGGGTGGATCGGTTTGAGGGCAAAATGGGGATGTTCACCTTGAATCACCTGGAGGTGCACCTGCGCAACAATCTGCTGCGTTTGCGTGGGGGCTTGCGGGTTGAGGCCTGCGTGGTCTCGGAGGAGGCGGAATTTCTCGGGGAGATTCCGGCGGAATTCACCCCGCTTTACACAGTGGTCCCGCAGGCCCGGATCTGCGCCTTGCTTGACTCGCCGAGCGACCGCTACCGGGCGGTGCTGTTTAGCTGGAAAGGCTGCGCCAACAGCGCCCTCCTGACCCACCAGGTGCTTGGCTACCTGCAGCGGCACTACCCGGAGCGGTTCCGTTACGTGGACCGCACGCCGGTGCAGCGGATTGTGCTCAACACGGCTGACGCCACCCTCGAGGCGGGCACCCACAAAGTGAAGGCGGGCCGGGTCGTGCTTTGCACCAACGGCTTTACAGACCATGTGGTGGTGAATTCCCAAGGGGAGCCGCTCGGCTCCGCGGACGCTCGCTGGGTGAAGGGCAACATTGGGTACATGGCCGCCTTTGTGGAAACGGAACAACGCGAGCCCGACGCCCTGAGCTTCATCCGCAACACGGAAATCGGCGGGGCCAACCCCTATGTGTACGTCACCCGGCGTCCCCACGAGCTCGCCGACCGGACGGCCACGCTCACCTGCATGGGCGGCCCGGAACGCCCCCTCGCGCCCTCCGAACAGTACGACCCCGGCACCCCTTTTCCCGGCCAAATGCTCTCGGAAATGGACTCGCAAATCCGACCGCTGGCCCAGCCCAAGCGGCCCGCCGGCACGGCGTACGAGTACACGTGGCACGGCCTCATGGGATACACACAGGGCAGCATCCGCAGGATCGGTGTTGAGCCATGCAACCCGGTGCTGCTTTACAACCTCGGCTGCAATGGCGTCGGCTTCCTCCCCTCGGTTTGCGGCGGCGAGCGTGTTTCCAGAATTCTCGCCGGCGAGCAGCTAGCTCCGAGCATTTTTGATCCAAAATAGACGCGCCGCGTACCGCTGTGTTCGGAGGCTGCCTGTTGCGGGAAAGCCCCCCCAGCCGCTCCCCCCCCGATAAGGTTGATCTGACTCATAAGTTCCGCTAAACCATCCCCGTTCGATTCTTCCACCCCTGAACCATGTCTACGCTCAAGGCCTGCCTTTTGGTCCTTCCCCTGCTCCCCCTTCTTGGGTGTGCAACCATAAGCTCCAACCGTTCGTCGCTGCTTGCTCCGGGAGTCCGCAGCGGCGCCAAGGCGCCACGTTCCATCGGAGGCGGATGGCTGGCACTCTGCCAAACCGGAGCCAACCAATGGACGCTCCTGCCAACCTCGGTGCAAAACCGCCGGGTGCACGACGACCAGGTGGACAAGCCAGGGGAGAAGACCGGCAGAGAATTCCGCTCGAATCTGCCCGCCGCACTCTGCCTGCTGCGCCACGGCTCGATCCGCGCCGGCCGTGTGGAGGCGGCCGATTT
>CANJYI010000363.1 GCA_947478975.1 Chthoniobacteraceae bacterium | reverse complement strand
GGATCAGCTCGCGAATCATCCGCTCCTCTGGGGTGGTCGCCATGGCCCGCAGCACCGGCAGTTCGCCGCTTTCCACGGTTTCAATGTACTGCTCAATCTCGGTGATGTTCTGGAAATGCACCCCGCCCAAATGCGAGAAGGCGGACACACCAGCGCCGATCAGATCCGCCCCCTTCCAGAGCGAGTCACGGTACACGAAGCGAGTGCGCTCCGGATCGCGCACCGCTGTGTAACCGCTGGTGACCGTGTACCCGGCCTTTTCCAACTCCGCAAATGCGTACCCGGTCCAGGCGCGCTTGGTCGCCCAGTTTGCCACGGGCGCCACGAGTTTTCCCTCGGCCTTCATCTGCTTGAAAATCCCCGTGTTGTAGGGGACCTCCATCTGGTAAATCGTCACGCAATCGGGCTCCAATTCGATAAGCTTGCGCACGTTTTCGCGCCAGTTCTCCTCGGTCTCCTCGACCATGCCGGAGATTAAATCGATGTTGATCTGCGGGAACCCCGCGGCCCGGGCGGCCGCGTAGGCCCGCTGGATTTCGTCGGCACGGTGCGCCCTACCGTTGATCTCCAAAATGTGAGAATCAAAATTCTCCACGCCCAAACTCAACCGCGTCACTCCGAGCTCCCGGATAGCATGGAGCTTGGCCTCGTTCAGCGTGCCCGGCTCGGCCTCGAAGGTCACCTCCTCCACCTCGTCCCAAGGCAGCAGTTCCTTCATCCGGTCGGTGAGTGAACGCAACTGGGCGACACTCAAGTAGCTCGGAGTCCCGCCGCCGAAGTACACAAACTTCGGAAGCCGTCCCGCCACAAAGGGCGAGGCTGCGTAACGCGCGAGCTCCGCCATTCCCGCGTCCAGGTAGCGCTGGATCTCCTTGGCGCCCTTGTCCGTGTAGACGCGGAAATAGCAGAAGTGGCAGCGCTTCCTACAAAAAGGGATGTGGAAGTAAACTCCGAGCGGGGTGCCCGGCGCATGCGGCTTGGAAAGCAGCTCGCCCAGATACTTTGCTGAGCCCTTGTCCCAGAAATGGAAGGGAGGGTAATTGGAAACAAAGTAGTTCCCCGCCGTAGTCTCACCGGCTTCTGTTTCTTGGCTGGGCGGTGCAGAGTTGCTCATGGCTTTTTCAAAGGCTGCCGCAGGCCGTGGACGACGCCGTCCTCACTGCCCACGATGATCCATCCGTCGGAGACCGCTGGGGATGCGCTTACGGGCGAACCCAGATCCGCCACCCACCGCTCCTGCCCGTCCGTAACGGCGACGCCGTAAAGCCGGCCGTCGGCGGATCCAACGAGGACGGTCTGATCACACACCACAGGGGATCCATCCACCTTCCCCCGGGTAGCAAACTGCCATATCCCCCGCCCCGTGGTCCGCTCAATGCAGTGGAGTCGCTTGTCTCCCCCGCCGATGAACACGCGCTCTCCGGCGACGGCCGCACTCGAAACATAGGGAAAATTTCGGTCCCGATACCGCCACGAAACCTTCGCCGCCTTAACATCCAAACCGAGCACCAAGTTGCCGTAATGCCCCACGTACGCCCCACCGTCAGAGGCGACTGCCACCGAGGATGCAACATAGGCCTCAGCCTCGATCTCGCGCACCTGCTTGCCGTCAGCGGTCGAAACAATGCGCAGCTGCGCGTCGCACCCGCCAAAAATCAGCTCCCCTCCCGGTAGCAACGCCGGAGTTCCATTGATGTAATTATCCGTGGGCAACGTCCAAACCATCTTGCCGGTGGCAGCCTCAACGCAATGTAACTGCGCGTCGTAACTCCCCACAAAAACCCAGTCGGACTTGCCGTCGGGCGACTTCGCGGTGTTGGCCCCGCCCATGATTTTGTCGCCCGTAACATATTCCCAGCGCTTGGCTCCGGTCGCGCTATCGAGCGCGTACAGCTTGCCGTCCCCCGAACCGACCAGCACCAGGCTCCCCAGCAGCAGTGGCGTGGCCTCCACGGGGCCTTCTGTCTTGAACGCCCATTGTTCGCGGCCGGATTCGAGCCCCAGCGCATGCACGACGCCCGCGTCGTCCCCGACATACACCCTGCCGCCACCAATGGCCGCGCCGCCCTTGACCGGTTTGCCGGCGGAAAAGGACCACTCCTCCTTGGGAGCCTCCGCAGCGGACATCGTTGAAAAGCCGTTCAACTGCGGGTTTCCCCGATGCATCGGCCAGTCGGCGAAGGCCCCAAGCGGCAGGGCCGCAAAGAGACACGCGCAAAGAAGCCGAGGCACCGGAATAGGCTTCATGCGAGCGCCTCCAGGTAAAGAGACTCAAAGTCCCCGACTGTAAAGGAAACCGGATTGAACGAAGCGGTCCACTGGGCGGCCGCTTCGAGCGCCATCTGTGGAATCGCACCAGCGGTGACGCCCAGGGAGCCGAGGCCGGCGCCCAAACCGGCTAGCCGTGAAACTTCACTGATTCTCTCCACAAGCGATTCGGCCGAATCCAAACCGGCCATTCTTGCGAGCGCCCGGTATTCGAGCGCTGCTTCCGGGTCAGCAAGGTTTCGCAAGATCACGCCAGGGATCAGCCGCCCCACCGCCTGCCCGTGCACCACTCCAAAATGGGCCGTCAACGGGTTGGCGGCGGAATGCGCGCACCCCAGCATCGAATTCTCGATTGCGGTACCGGCGTACGCAGCCCCCAGCAACATCCGGCCGCGCGCGTCGAGGTCCGCGGGATTGGCGAGTACCTGAGGTAGCGCCTCCAGGCACAGGCGGAACGCCTCGCGAGAGAAGAGCTGCGAAAGCGGGGACCGCTTTTTGGTGACGGCCGTTTCGAGCGCATGCACCAACGCATCCATACCCGTGCACGCAGTGACGCGGGGAGGCAGCGAGACGGTCAACTCTGGGTCGAGAATCGCGATCCGTGCGGCGGCCTTTGGATCCCCGCAGGCCATTTTCAAATGCGTGACCGGGTCGCTGATGAGCGCAAACGACTGGCATTCGCTTCCGGTGCCGGCCGTTGTGGGAATGGCGATCAAAGGGAGCATGGGCTTGGAGGCCTTGCCTATCCCCTTGTAGTCCTCCATTTTCCCGCCGTTCGTGAGCAGGAAATTTGCGCCCTTGGCCGTATCCATCGAACTGCCGCCGCCCAGCCCCACCAGCAGGTCCGCCCCGCATTCCCGGGCCACGCCGAGACAGTTCTCGACGTCGGAGGCGTCCGGGTTTTCGCGGACCGCGTCAAAGACAACCGCGTCCAGACCGGAGGCGCGCAGGGCAGACACGGCTCTCGCCGCATGCCCCACGGCGACCACGCCGGGATCGGTCACCACCAGCACCCGTTTTGCGCCCAGCTCACGGGCGAGCTCGCCCAGGCGCGAAACCGCGCCCGCGCCAAACACAATCCGTGTCCGCTGTTGGTAGTCGAATGGCAGCATGAGAGGCCCGGTCAGGCCCGCTCGATGGAGCGGCGCCGATAGAGGAATTCAAACATGTTCCCCTCGTGCGGCTGATCCCACGAGATCTTCATGGTCGTGATCGGGCCGAGATTCAGCCGTTCAATCAGGGGACTG
>CANJYI010000362.1 GCA_947478975.1 Chthoniobacteraceae bacterium | reverse complement strand
TGCGTGCGTGGAACTGGCCGGCGGAGGGCGGCGCCAGCTGCTCACCGGTACACCCGGGGAGAGTTTCCCGCTGCCGCCCGGCTCGACGGGGGTGCGCAACGACGGCGGCGGACTGGTTCCCGTTTCCGGCGGCGCCGTGGTTCTGGACCAGCCCGGCGTGTATCCGATCGAACCGGGAGGCGGCATCGTCGTGGTCAACATCGCACCGGAGGAGGATTCGCCAGCTTCGTTGCCCGAAGGCAAACTCGAAGCCCTCGGAGTTCCCGTCAACCAACAGACCGGGTCCGGACAGGCAGGTGCTTCCAGGGTGGGTTCCTCCGAAGCGCTGGCTCTGGGTGAGCTCGAATCCAGGCAGGGCGCCTGGCGGTTTGTGTTAGCCGCGGTCCTCGGGTTGCTGGTCGTGGAGACATTGTGGGCCGCAAGGATCACGCAAAAGAGAAAGGGAATCGCATGAACTCACCCGCAGACTCGCTTCCACAGGATGCTCCCGAGGTCCGGAGCGCCTCCCCGTTTGCTCCTCTTTTTGCACCGCTCCTGGCGAGGCTCCGGGCTGAGCGAGCCGCCTGGCTTTGGGCCGTCGGCTGCCTGCTGGCCACGGGCGGTTCTGTGCTGGCGTGGTACTTCAAGGGCGCCGGCGATTTTGTAGTTTGGCTTTTGTTTTGCCTGGCGCTGGTTCTGGCCGGGAGGTTGAAACTTCGTGGTTGGACGCCTCCGGTCAAAGCACTCGCGCTGCGGGTCGAACAATTCGATCCGTCGCTGGAGGGGCGGCTGCTTACCGCCGTCGAGCAGGGGGACGCAGCGGGCTGGAACTTTGTTCAACAGCGGCTCTTTTCGGAAGTCGAGTCGCTCGCTCAGGGCGCCCGG
The DNA here is from genome assembly GCA_947478975.1 of Chthoniobacteraceae bacterium. Lineage (GTDB taxonomy): Bacteria > Verrucomicrobiota > Verrucomicrobiia > Chthoniobacterales > Chthoniobacteraceae > Chth-196. Next base: position 2,657 of record CANJYI010000362.1, on the reverse strand, counting down.
TGGGAACGCTCCGTGCCGCGGTGGCGTCTTGGCCTTGCCCGTTTTGCGGGCCTGACGCTGGCGTGTCTGGCCTTCGCCGCGCTGGTGCTCTGCCGGGTGGTGCCGTCGCCGCATGCGGAGGATTTGGCCGCGGTGCCTGCCCCCGCCATTTTGCTGCCCGAGGTCCAGCCGGGCAACGTGGAGATCGAAAAGGGCACGCGTCTTTCGGTGACCGCCCGTCTTCGGGAGGTGTCGCCCGATGTCCGGCTGATGGGGCAGTCCGCGGGGGGAGAACCGTTTTCAATCCCTATGCAGCAGAGCCTGACGGAGGCGCTTTACGGGGGAGGAATTGCGTCGGTCGAGGGCGACCTGGAGTACTGGGTGGAGACGCCAGAGGCCAACTCGGAGCGCTTCACTGTGCGCGTGTTTGAATATCCAAAGCTGCTACGTTCCGACGCCTTGGTCCAATACCCGCCCGGATTGGAACCGGCGCAGCGCACTTTTGAAAACGCGCGAAAACTCACCGTGCCAGAGGGTGCCTCGGTGCGCTGGGAACTTCAGCTGAACAAGCCGGTCAAAGCCGCCCGGCTCCGCCACAAGGACGGCCGACTGCAAGAGCTGCCCGTTCCCACGGAAGGCACGACGCTTCTCTGGGTGCTTACGGAACTTGCCGCTCCGGTCTCGGCGCGCCTCGAACTCGAGGACGCCCAGGGACGCAGCGCGCGGGAGACCCCAGAGTTTCAAGTGCAGGTCCTGCCGAACCAGCCGCCCAAGATCCGCCCGCTCCTGCCAAAGGCCGACGCCCGCTTCACCAAAATTGAGGAGGTGGATTTTGTCGCTGAAGTTTGGGACGACAGCAACTTGAAGCGCTGGGGCGTCACCTTGCAGCTGGGCAAGGAGGAGCCGGTCGAGGTGGTGCTGGGCGAAAACTCCAAAAGCGGCGCCAAAGTCCGTATGAGCGAATCCGTCGCGCTTGAGGAAAAGGGGCTGGAGCCTGGGGACTCGCTGAGCTGGTTTTTCTGGGCGGAGGATCTGGTGCGCGGGGGGAAGGTGCGCAGGGTCGAGAGCGATTTGATGCTCGGCAGAATCCGGCCGTTTGAGGAGGAGTACAGCCAGGGGGAGGACAGCGACGGGGAGTCGGAAAAGGGCGGACCGCAGCTCTTGGAGTTGCAGAAGCAGGTGCTCGCCGCGACGTGGAATTTGCGCAGAACGGACGCAGGGGCGGAGGCTGCCAAGGGCGTGGCCACAGTGCGCTCCGCGGAGTCGAAGGTGCTGGAGATGGCCGGGGAGGCGGCTGCGAAAGAAAGGGATGTTGGGCGGAAGGGTTACTACGAGGAAGCACTCGGACACTTGGAAAAGGCGGTCGAGCTGCTCGGGGCAAAGCCCGATGCTGGGAAGGGGTTGGAGGCCGCATTGCAGGAGGAACGCGCGGCCTACGCGGCACTCACCCATCTGGCGCCCTCCTCGTACCAGATGAGCAAAGGGAAACCCTCCAAGGCGCAGGAGAACACTGCCCAGATGAGCAACCTGGAGTTCGCCAAACAGGAGGACCGCTACGAGGCAAAGAGCGAGGCGAAGTCCGCCCAGCAAAACGAGGAGCGTTCCGAAATGGAGGAGCTGCTGGCCCAGTTGCGCGCCTTGGCCCGGAGGCAGGAGGAGGTTTCGGAGCGGATGAGGGAGTTGGACGCGACCCTTCGCGGGGCGGGGGATGAAAAGGAAAAGGAGGCGGCAAGACGCGAACTCAAGCGGCTCGCAGACGAGCAAAAGGCGCTCGCGCAGGAACTGGAATCCGCTCAGCAAAAGGCTGCTTCCAAGGGGGAATCTCTGGCGACTCAAGCTCCCCAGTTGGATGCGGCCCGCGAGGCGGCCCAAACGGCGGCCTCCGCTGCCGAAAGGGGTGCGGTGGACGAGGCCCGTGCGGCGGCGGCGCGCTCCACGGAGAAGCTGCGCGAAGGGAGCGACGCTTTGCGCCAGCAACTTTCCGGTCAGACGCGTGAGGCGGCCCGCGATTTGCAGCAGCGGGCCCAGCAACTGGCAGAGCAGGAACAAAAACTGACGGAAGCCTTGGACCCGGAGAAAAAAGGTCCCGGCAAGCTGCAGGAGCCTTCGCTGCGCAAGGAACTCGGCGAACAGCGTCAAAAACTCGGGGAATTGCAGTCGGAAATCCAGCGCGTTGCGGACGCCTCAGAAGCCTCCGAACCGCTCTTTTCCAAGGCGCTTCAGGAGGCGCATCGGGGCACGGTGCAAAATCAGACCGATGCCAAACTGAAGGTCGCCTCCAATGCGATCGCCTACGGGCAGCCGGCTTTGGCCCGCAGGGCGGAGGCCGCTGCGGCGAAGGATCTCACCGAGTTGTCGGCCGCGGTGGGCAAGGCGGCGGATGAGGTTTTTGGGGACGACGCTCAGGCGCTGAAGAAAGCCCGCGCCGTAGTGGACGCGCTGGCCCGCGAGGCGCAGCCCGAACCGGGCCAACCGGGCCAACCGGGGCAACCGGGCCAACCGGGCCAACCGGGGCAACCGGGGCAGCAGAACCCCATGGAGAAGCAGGGAACCCCAGCAACCCCTGGACAGCCTGGAGCTGGCGCCGTAGCGCAAAACGGTTCCTACCAGGGTGGGGGAGACGGGGTCCCAGCGCAGAAGCTCGGCGAATGGCTGGGACAGCTTGACCGGGTGGAGGC
>CANJYI010000361.1 GCA_947478975.1 Chthoniobacteraceae bacterium | reverse complement strand
CGCAGGAGTGCCTCGTGCACCTGCTCAAACTCCATGATCCGCGGCACCTCAAAACCCGCCCAGGTCGCAAGCCGACGCACCTCCCACCACGCGCCGTCCCGGGCGTGGGCGTCGGCCAACTGGCCGGATTCGCCCTGGGCGATGATTTGCATCCAGCGTTCCCACAGCACGCGCAGCGGTTCGTGGTCGTGCGTGGCGTACGTCGCCACGGAGAGCCGCTGGTACTGGTACCCGGGCGTGAGCCGCGTGTCCCACTCCAACTCCCACATCGGCACCTTGAAGCCCGCGATCTGCAGCGACTCCATGCTGGGGCGCACGTACGGCGGCACCGTTCCGAGGTCCTCGCCGATGAGGCGGTAGGCGCCGGTTTCTTCCAGCAACGGCCGCAGCAACTCTTCTCCATGCTGCCGGTTGGCCGCGCGCTGCGGATCGGTGTCATCCGGGTTGGGATGGAACCGGGGCAGCTCCCCGCCCGTCCGCTCCCGCGCCACGCTCGCATCCAGGGGGGCGAACTCTGGGTTGCGCTCCGGGCGCCAGGGGAAACCGTAGATCCGGTAAAAGCCCAGCACATGGTCGATGCGGAACAGGTGGAACACCTCGCGCACCTTGCTCACCCGCTGCCGCCACCAGCGCAGGTTCTGCTGTTTGAGCACGTCCCAGCGGTACAGCGGCACCCCCCAGTTCTGCCCCCAGCGCATCGTGAAAAGCTCCCCCTGAAAGGCGTGCTCCGGCGGCGCGCCGCCGCTCCAGTGGATGTCAAAGATCTCCGGCTCGCAGAAGTAGTCGGCGCTGTGCAGGCTCACACCGAATGGGATGTCTCCCATGAGCGCGACCCCGAGCGCCTCGGCGTGCGCGCGCACAGCGGCCCACTGGCTCCAGGCAACCCACTGCACGTATTTGACCTCGCACTGTCTGAGCTCCCACTCCTTGCGCACCTTCGCAGGCTGCTGCGCCAGCCAAGCCTCCGCCGTGGCGCGGGTGCGGCAGCCCTCGGGCCATTCGTCCCACCGCTCCGTGCCGTGCTCCGCCATCAGCACCCGGAAGAGCGCAAATCCGGGCAGCCAGCCTTCCTGCTCCGCGGCCCAGGCCTTGAAGGTGCGGAAACGTGCCGTTTTGCGCTTCCATTCCAGCTCCATGAAACGCTCAAAGGAACGGTGCAAAATCGCCCGTTTCAAAGGTTTGACGATTTTGTAAAAGACCGGCCCCTCGGCGGCGCTCCTCATGTAGAAGTGCGCCCTTTCCTCCTCCAGGATCTCCGCCGTCAGGTCGGGAAGCGTCTCCGGAGTGAGCTCGATGGTCAGGGGATCCAGCGCCACGGAGGAAATGGCGTTGTAAGGGGAGTGGTCGTTGCCGGTTTCGTTGACCGGCAGCAACTGGACCACCCGCAGTGCGTGGCCGGCCGCCCAGTCGACCAGCTCCCTCAGGGCACCGACGTCCCCTACCCCCAGATCGCTCGAGCCTCGGAGCGCGAAAAGAGGCGCCAAAATCCCTGACAGTTTCTGCTGCGGCGAGAGTTCCATGGAAGGTAATGATAAAGGCGGGTGTGGGCGCCTCTGGCAAGCCATGCGCACGGGATTGCCCGGAACTCGACACCGTCGGCCGCCCCGTGGAGGATTCCCCGCATGTCTGAAGAAATGATCCTCGTCGTGCCACGCACCGAACTGGACCGCCTCGGCGACTTCCAGGGCCTCCACTTTGAGGTGGAACGTTATCTTTCCGCCTTCTTCACTCCGCCCGCCCCCCGGTTTATGCCGCGTTCCGCCGCGGAGACCGATCCCAGCTTCAAACAGATCATCCCCTACGCCATTTTCACGCATGAGGGACGGGTTTTGAGCTATGTCCGGGGCGGCAAGGGCGGGGAAAAACGCCTGAGCGCCAAGCGTTCCATCGGCATCGGCGGCCATATGAACGACACCGACGGAGCGGGGGCCGATTTTGACATGGGGGCGTACGAGCGGGCGCTGGCGCGGGAAATCGGGGAGGAACTGCGCATCGAAACGCCCTACCGCCAGCGGGCCGTGGCCCTACTCAACGACGACTCCACAGAGGTGGGCCGGGTTCACATCGGCGTGGTCCACGTCTTTGAATGCGACACCGACGCCGTCGCCTGCGGGGAGGCCGTCATCACTGAACTCGCCTTTCACGAGCAGGACGCCCTGCGGCGCGAACGCGAGCAGATGGAGACCTGGTCCCAAATCTGCATGGATCAGCTTCACCTCCTGCTCGGGCGCCCCTAGGAACAGGCACTTATCCGCAGATGACGGGATACGCAGATGTTTTCTATGGCTTCTGCTGGCCCGCCATGGCTTTCAATTCCTGTCATTCATGTTTTAACAACCAATTCATGAGGCGTTTTTTGGGGGGGCTGCGAGTTTCCACTTCCAGCTTGTGTTTAGGTGACCTGAACACGCCCGAGCTTTCCGGCCTGGGGGACTAACGAAGGGCCACGTCTAAAGGTTAACTTCCATGCCGCTATGCAAACTCGTCTCCCCTCCTCTGCTGTCCGCCGGCTGGCGCCCTTTATCCTGAGCGGCTCCATCGCGGCCATCGCGCACGGCGCCCCCGTCGAGTTCAACCGGGACATCCGCCCTATTCTCTCGGACAAATGCTTCGGCTGCCACGGGCCCGACTCCGGCCACCGCAAAGCCGGCCTCCGGCTGGACGTGCGGGAAGCCGCCCTCAAACCGGCCAAAAGCGGTGAAATCCCGCTCAAGCCCGGGGACGTGGAAGGAAGCCACCTGCTGCAACGCATCCTGAGCACGGACGCCGACGAGGTCATGCCGCCACCAGAGGCCAAGATGACGGCACTCACCCAACGGGAGAAGGACCTCGTCAAACGCTGGATCAACGAGGGCGCAAAATACGAGTCGCTCTGGTCCTTCATTGGGGTCAAACCCGTGGAACTGCCCCCGGCTCCAACCGGCGTCGCACCGGAACACCTCCGCACCCCGATTGACCGACTGCTCTTCGCCAGGCTGGCGGCGCGCCACCTGCACCCCCGCCCCGAGGCGCGTCCCGAAACCCTCCTGCGCAGGGTCTTCCTCGACCTGACAGGCCTGCCGCCCTCGGCGGAGGCCGTGCGCGCCTTCCTCGCCGACACGGCCCCCGGCGCCTATGAACGCGCCGTCGACAAGCTCCTCGCCTCAACCGCCTTTGGAGAGCGCCTCGCGGTGGATTGGCTCGACCTCGCCCGCTACTCCGACAGCTACGGCTTTCAAGTCGACCGCGACCGCGAGGCCTGGCCGTGGCGCGACTGGGTCGTGGACGCCTTCAATCGCAACCTGCCCTTCAACCAGTTCGTCACCTGGCAGCTTGCCGGCGATCTGCTGCCCAATCCCTCCGAGGAACAGATTCTCGCCACCGCCTTCAACAGGCTGCACCAGCAGGAATCCGAGGGCGGCTCCGTCGAGGAGGAGTACCGTGTCGAGTACGTTGCCGACCGGGTGCAGACCTTCGCCACCACCTTCCTCGGCCTCACCTTTGAGTGCGCCAAGTGCCACGACCACAAGTTTGATCCCATCACCCAGAAGGAGTTCT
>CANJYI010000360.1 GCA_947478975.1 Chthoniobacteraceae bacterium | reverse complement strand
GTACGGCCTGCTACTCCGCGGGAAGGTGGGAGCGCTTGAAAAAGATTCCGCCACCGCCCTGGGACTGCTTTTGTCGGACCCCTGTCCCGAGGTGCGCGCCACCGCCGCGTGGGCCCTTTTGTCGACGACGGGGGCGGCACTCAATGCAAGGGAGGCCCTCCGCTCGGTCCTGCAGGGCGACGCGGCGGCGGCGCTCTTCGCGCTCAACATTCTGGAATGGACACGCGAGAGTCCTGCGCACTACGCGGACCTGCTCGACCCCCTCGTCAATTCCGAGGATCCCGTCTACGCCGGCTACCTCAAACGGATGGTCACCCATCTGTGCACGGTCCAATCCCAGTAGTTCCTCCCCACAAAAAAACCACGCCACAGACCATGAACACCCGCCGCGCCTTTCTGCAAACCACCGGGGCCGCACTGGCCGGACTCTCTCTAAGTCCCCTCGTCCGGGCCGCCACGCCCGCCGCCACCCTCGACGTGAGCGTCTTCACGAAACACCTGGTCGGACTTCCCTACGAACAAGTCGCGGAGATCATCGCCCGGCTCGGGGCAACCGGCATCGAAGCGCCCATCCGTCCCGGCGGCCACATCGAGCCGGCGAAGGTGGAGGACGAACTCCCCAAGTTTGTGGAAGTGCTCAAAAGGCACGGCCTCCGCATCAACGTGCTCACCTCGGGCATCAACTCCGTGAGCGACGCGACCCGCACCGAGGCGGTCCTGCGTACAGCCAAGGCGCTGGGGATTCCGCGGTTTCGGATGAACTGGTACTCCTACGACAATAAGAAGCCCATCTGGCCGCAGCTCGACGAGATCAGACCGCGGCTCAAAGAACTGGTGGCGCTGTGCAAGGAGATCGGGATCCAACCCTGCTACCAAAACCATTCCGGGGCAAAGATGGTGGGCGCAGGCATCTGGGACATGGCGCTGCTCATGCGCGACTACAAGCCGGAGGAGCTTTCCTGGTGCTTCGACATCATGCACGCCACCATCGAGGGCGGCACCTCTTGGCCCACGGAAGTGCGGCTTGTGCGGGACCACCTCGCCATCGCCTACTTCAAAAACTTTGTGTGGGACGGGACCCGCAACAAGGCTGTGCCGCTGGGGGACGGCATCGTGGGCAAACCGTATGTCGACCAGCTCAAGAGCCTCGACTACCAAGGCCCTGTCTGTGTCCACGTCGAATACCTCAAGGGCAGCGTGAAGGACCCCGAATACCTCGCAAAGGCCATCGAGGCCACCCGCGCCGACATCGCAACCCTCCGCGGTTGGTGGGCCTGACCCGGGTGCACAGGGTTCCTTACCGCCTCCCCTGCAAATGAACCGACGCTCTTTTTTGGCGGCCGCGCTCGCCTCCTCGCTGGCACCGATTCAGGCGAGGGAGGCCCGCCCCCCGCGCCTCCTGTTGCGCTCCTCCTGGCAGACAGTCAACATCGGCGATATTGCCCACACGCCCGGGCTGCTCGCTCTCTTGGAAGCGCACCTCCCCGATGCCGAAATCCGGCTATGGCCCGGCAGCGTCGACAACGGCGTGGCCGAAATGCTCATCGCCCGCTTTCCAAAGCTCCGTATCCTCCGGGGCGCGGAGGCGGTGCAGGAGGCGTTCAGGGAGTGTGATTTTCTGCTGCACGGTTCGGGTCCCTCGCTTGTCGCTGAAAAAGACCTTAGCCGCTGGGCGCGCGAGACGGGCAAGCCCTACGGGGTGTGCGGCATCACCTTTTCCTCAACCTCCGCTTCCGCGACAAAGCCCTCTCCCGAGGGCGCGCTTGAGCGCACCGTCGCCGTGCTGAGCGGCGCACGCTTTGTGTTTTTCCGCGACTCGGTCTCGTTGGAGGTTGCAAAAAAACTCGGCTGCACCTCTCCTCTGCTGGAGTTCGGGCCCGACGGCGCGTTCGCCACAGACCTCCGGGATGATGCGCGGGCTGCCGTTTTCCTCCGCGAAAACGGCCTGGAAGAAGGCAGGTTTCTGTGTTGCATCGCGCGCCTGCGCTACACCCCGTACTGGAAGATCAAGGCGGGCAGCAGCTTTGATCCTGTAAAACACGCGCGCAACGAGGCGATGAAGGAACACGACATCGCACCTCTGCGCCGGGCAATCGTTGCAGTCGTGCAGCAGACCAACATGAAGGTGCTGCTCTGTCCCGAGGACGCCACGCAGATGGAGGTCAACAAGGAGTTGTTGTACGACCCTCTACCGGACTCCGTTCGCGAGCGGGTGGTGTGGCGCAGGGATTACTGGCTGACGGCCGAGGCGCTCAGCGTCTACGTCCGGAGCGCCGGCCTCTTCGGCGCCGAAATGCACAGTCCCATCATGTGCATCGGCAACGGCGTACCGGCAATCGTGTGCCGCTGGGCGGAACAGACCAGCAAAGGGATGATGTGGAAAGATATCGGCCTTGGAGACTGGCTTTTCGACATGGACAGGCCGGAGGACCTGGAACGGGTCGTACCCGCTGTCCTGGAACTTGCGCACAATCCCGCTGCCAGCCGACTCAAGGCCAGTGGGGCCCGTGATTTTGTCCTCCAACGTCAGGCACGCATGCTCAAGACGGTGGAGGATTTCCTCCAGGTTTGAGGTCCTTGGGGTCCACAGTGAAGTCGGGGTGAAGCTGTTTGAGTTGCTCCAATCCGGCGGCGGCCCCGGGGGACACCCATATTCTTGTGGGCGCCCCAAAACGGCACCGACATTCCAATTATTTTGCGGCAAATCCTCCAACGCTTTGGAATGTACCCCTGAATGAGTGCGCCGCCGGATCACAAGCAGCAGCAGTTTCTCCGCCTTTTCATGGCGAGCGAACCGGCTGTACGCGCCTTTGTCCGCTCGCTCGTTCCCACCCTCGACGACGCGAATGACGTCATGCAGGAGGTGGCCATCGTGCTCTGGGAAAAGTTTGCGGAGTACGAAACCAGCGAAGACTTCAGGCGCTGGGCCTTCGGCGTGGCCAAGTTTAAGGTGCTGTCGTGGCAGCGGGACAGGATGAGGGACCGGCACGTGTTCGGGCTTGAGGCCACCGAATTGCTGGCAGCCGAGGCGGAACGCCACGTCGGGCTGTTGGAGGCGCAGCGGGCCGCCCTGCAGGACTGCCTACACAAACTTTCCGCGGAGCAACGCGGGCTCGTTCATTCGGCCTACGCCCCCGGGTCGCGCATCGATGCGCTGGCCAACCAGCTCGGCAGCACCGCGATGGCGCTTTACAAAAAACTCCACCGTATCCGCATGCTGCTCGCCGAATGCACGCGGCGCGAATTTTCCCGAATGACCGAACAATGAGTGATCCACTGCGCGAACAATGGTTGCAGGAATACCGCGAGGGAACGGCCTCCGCCGAGACCACCGCTCTGCTGGAGCGCGCCCTCCGGGAGGACCCGGAGTACCGTCTGCGCTTTTTGGAGTATCTAAACATCGACCAAGCGCTGTCGGCGTCCTGCGCCTTCGCTTCAAAGGAGGCAGAGTCCCCGCCAACGAACTCCTTCCCTACCGCGGCCCCAGTTCCTGCGTCGAACCGTTACCCTTGGGGAGCGCTGGCTGCCGGACTGACACTCCT
>CANJYI010000359.1 GCA_947478975.1 Chthoniobacteraceae bacterium | reverse complement strand
TCCTGCATGAAGGTCCCGCGCTGGGACACCAGGCGCAGGCCCGTTTCAAAATCGAACGTTCCGGCGGCCGCGTGGGCCGTGAATTCTCCCAGGGAGAGACCGGCGGCCGCGTGAAACGCAAAGGGCCCCACGAGACTGCGTAGCGCTTCGAGGCAGGCCACACCGTGGACGTACAGGGCCGGCTGGCAGTGGCGCGTTTCCGTGAGCGCGGCCTCGGGGCCGTCCCAGGCGACACCGCTGAGCGAGTACCCGAGCTGGGCGTCCGCCCGTTGGAAAAGAGTGGCCGCCGCGGGAAAGGCGTCCGCCAGATCACGTCCCATGCCAACGGTTTGTGCGCCCTGACCGGAAAAAAGAAGTGCGATGCGTTTTTGACTCATAGGGAAAAGGGAAGGCGCAGCAGACGCGCGGTGCGGGCGGCCGCCCGTTCGAGAAAGGGTGCGGCATTTTGCATCGCCTCCTCCAGCGAAACCGGCCGGTCAATGATGGGAACCGCGGCGTCAAAGTGCGCCAGAATCCCGGGATGCTCTTCGATCGAACCGGCGAAGGCGATGACCGGTTTGCCAAGGGCGCGCGCCATTGCGGCCACTCCCGCAGGGCCCTTGCCGTCGAGGGTCTGGGAGTCCAAGCGCCCCTCGCCCGTGAGCACCAGATCGGCCGCGGCCATGCGTCGCTCCAGTTGCATCGCCTTTGCCACAAGTTCAAACCCGGGCTCCAAAGACGCACCGCAAAAGGAAAGCAGCCCGAAACCGATCCCGCCGGCGGCCCCCGCCCCGGGCACTTCACGGCATTGACGCCCCAGCCCGCCCTCGACCACCTGCGCAAAGTGCGCCATCGCTGCCTCCAGAAAACCGACCGTCTCGGGATCCGCGCCCTTCTGCGGACTGAACACCGAGGCCGTTCCGCGCAGCCCGAGCAGCGGATTTTGGACATCGCACGCCGCGATGATCTCGGGAAGCGCGGGCACCGCTGTGGCGTCGATCCGGCCGATTAACGGAAAGTGGCAGGGCAGCGGTTCGAGCACCTCGCCGGAGCCCGCTGCCAGAAAACGAAAGCCCAGCGCCGCCGCCATTCCCGCTCCGCCATCGGTGGTCGCGCTCCCTCCCAGCCCCAGCAGGACGCGCCGCGCCCCCCGCTGCACGGCATCCCGGAGCAGCACCCCGGTACCGTAGGTGTTGGCGCGCCGCGGATCGCGTTCCGCTGGGGCGATACGCCACAGGCCGGACGCCTGGCTCATCTCGATGACAGCCGTCCGCTCCGCAGCCACCCAGGCGTACCGCGCCCGGATCGGACGGCCCAAGGCGTCCACCGAATCCAGCTCGATCCATTCGGCGCCGAGGGCCTGGGCGAGCGCTTCGCTAAAACCTTCCCCGCCGTCGGCGATCGGCGCAAAAATGCACTCCGTCTCGGGGCGCACGCTTTTCCAGCCGCGCGCCAAAGCCGCCGCCACGGCCGCAGCCGGCAGCGAGCCTTTGAATTTATCGGGAGCGAGAAGCAGATTCACGTGGTTCGGAGCATGAAGCAGAAAACGGCTTTTCGAAGAAAAAACCGGCGCCGCCTCTCCTCAGGGAGCGGGGATTGATCCGCAGATGACCCAAAGTTTCTCAGATACTCCTGAGGGTTTCCTCCAATCTGTGAAATCTGCTACATCTGCGGATACAGTTCTGGATACTGTGGTTACGGACTTGTGTTGCCGGACTTGGGTTGCGTTGAGCGTGAACACGCCCCTCTTTAACTCCGTCTTCTGGCAAAATTGTCCGGCACCGGTATTCTGGATCCGCACGATCCGGCAGCCGCCGGACTCCCCCCAGAAACCCCGCCATGTCGCTCCACGGAACCAGCTTGATCAACGGCGGCCCCATTGCCCCCGGCGGCCACCCGTTTGCGGCCGCCTCGCCCCTGCATCCCGAGCCGCTGTCGCCCGAATTTTACGAGGCCACAGAGGCCGACGTCCACCGCGCACTCACCGCCGCCGAAGCGGCCCGCACCGCGCTGGAGGAGGCCGGCTCCCAAGGACGGGCCAGATTTCTCGAGGGGATCGCAACCGAACTGGAGTCCCTGGGCGTTCCGTTGCTGGAGCGGGCCCATCTGGAAACCGGACTTCCCTTGGAACGGCTTGCCTCCGAACGCAGCCGAACGACGGGCCAGTTGCGCCTTCTGGCCGCGCTGCTGCGGGAAGAACGCTGGAGGGATCTGCGCGTGGATCCCCCGCTCCCCGAGCGCCAGCCCCTGGCCCGTCCCGAGCTGCGGCGCACCCTCCTGCCTCTGGGGCCTGTGGCCGTGTTTGGAGCGAGCAACTTCCCCTTTGCCTACTCGGTGGCCGGAGGCGATACGGCCAGCGCCTTTGCCGCCGGCTGCCCGGTGGTGGTCAAGGCCCATCCCGCACACCCTGGCACCAGCGAACTGACCGGCGGCGCCATTGTCCGCGCGCTCCGCAACAGCGACCTTCCTCCCGGCGCCTTTGCCCTGCTGCAGGGCCGCTCCCACGCTCTGGGCGAAGCGCTTGTCCGCCACCCCTTGCTGTGCGCCGTCGGGTTCACAGGCTCCCTGCGTGGCGGCCGCGCTCTTTTTGACGCGGCAAATTCCAGACCGGCGCCCATTCCCGTTTTTGCGGAGATGGGGAGCCTCAACCCGGTTTTTCTCCTCCCCGGCGCGCTGCATTCGCGGGCCGCCCAAATCGCCGCCGGTCTCACGCAGTCGATCACCCAAGGCGGCGGCCAGTTTTGCACAAAGCCCGGACTGCTCTTCGGGATCGCGGGCCCGGAACTTGACGCCTTCCAAAGCAATCTTGAAGAGGCCATGCGCGCCGCGCTGCCCTCCACCCTGCTCCATTCTGAGATCCAACGGTCGTACGAGAGCGGGGCGGCGAGGGCGGCCGCGCTTCCGGGCGTCCAGATTTTAACGGAGTCGGCCCGGCCGCCGGAACCCGCCCTGACCCAAGGACGCCCGCTACTCTTGGGGACGGACTCGGCCACCTATCTGGCCGAGCGATCGCTGCATGAAGAGAACTTCGGCCCGTCTACCCTCTTCGTGAAAGCGCCCAACTTGGAGGTGCTCCTGCAGATCGCAGCCCGTTTGGAGGGCCAGCTCACGGCGGCGGTGCATGGCACGGACGCGGAGGCGGAGGCCGTCGGGGCGCTATTTTCGATTCTGGAACAAAAAGCGGGGCGACTGATCTACAACGGCTACCCGACCGGAGTGGAGGTGTGCGCGGCGATGCACCACGGCGGCCCCTATCCCGCCTCCACAGACAGCAGGTTTACGGCGGTGGGCACGGCGGCGATCCAGCGCTGGTTGCGGCCGGTTTGCTACCAGAACTTCGCGGCGCCAAGCAGATGGTGGAACAATTTGTAAATCGCCCAGCTCATGCTTCAATTTCAGGAGTCCCAAAAAGCCTTTTAACCATCGCTGGGCAGGGGACGTCCGCACCACACAAATGATCGCCAGCACATCCATCGCCGCCCAACTGTCCATCGATCAAAGGACGAAAAGGGCTGTGGAAGGATCCTTTTCCGCCGCTGCCGAAGTCACAAAGGGACGCGTGCTTAGG
>CANJYI010000358.1 GCA_947478975.1 Chthoniobacteraceae bacterium | reverse complement strand
CCTTGCACGCGTCGTGGAACGTCTTGTGGAAACTTTTTCCGTAGCCGCCCGGCTGTTCCATTCCAATGTCGGGCGTGATGTCGCGTTGGGCGAAGCCCGCCTTGACGTTGGAAAAGTTTGGCGGCGGCTGGGGCGTTTGGGCCGAAAGAAGCGCGCTGAAGGTGCTCAGCGTGGTCGCGACCGCGAGGGCAAGGCTTCGCAGGGTTCTGGGGGGATTCATGGTCCTGGTTTCTGGGGGGTGAGGGGGCGCATGGGAATTGAGAAACCCCTCCAAGAGCGGCCGGGCGCTCTGGAGGTGTTTCCTATCCCACGGCTCTATTCTTTGACGTCCAGGACGTCCACCTGGACGAACTGCCCATTGTAAGGCGCCGGAGCGGGGGCGATCCCGGGCACAACCAGCTTCTTGAAGTTGGTGATCAGCTTTCCGTTCTGGCCGTCTCCGAAGAACACAATCTCCGCGCCGCCGTCGATCTCGATGGTCTGCGTGTAGTCGATCGTGAAGATGCTGTGTCCGACCTTGTCCTGGCGGTTCAGGAAAAAGTGGGATTTCGGCGAGGAGACGCTGATTTGATAGACGTTGTAGGTGGCGTTGTTTTTCTCTCCGCCGATGTAGAAGTATTCACCGACCTGCTGGCCGTCCTTGTACATCATGGGTTCAACGACCCCCCGAAACCGAAGCGTGACCTTGTAGCGTTTGCCGGGTTGGCCTCCGAATTTCTTAGTGGCGGTGAAGTTGTCGGTGGTTTTTGGGTCACCTGTGACGAGTGCGGAAAGGCCGGTTTCCCCCTCCTTGGGGTTTTCCGGCATGGGATCCTTGCAGGGAAATTCAAACCGATAGCCGTCGATGGCTGCAGCGGGGCTGGCTGCATCGATGGCGAGGGCGGAGGAGCCTAGGGCGGCGCAAAATAGAGCCGACAAGTGGACCAATTGGGTGGGGTGTTTGAGGCGCATAGCGGGGTGTAGGTGTGGGTGGGGATGAGGGGCTGTGCGGGAGCCTAGTGGGTGGCGGGCGCCTTGAGCTTTTCCAGAAGGTATCGGACGCTGCTCGGGTGGGTTGGGGAGGGGGCTCCAGCGTGCACAAATTCGCATTCGACCCCGAGAGAGCGCAGCTTTTCTTGAAGCTTTACTCCGTAATTGGCCGTGTGCGTGGGGTCCTTTTGGTCCTGCCCCAACGCCGGCGCCTGGTCGTATTTGAGGTAAATCGGAGGTGCGTCCGCCGAGGCCAGCGCCAGGGGAGAGTACTCTTTAATGTGCTCGAGCACGTCCTGCCGGTGGTCGAAGAATTCGGCAAACCGGGTGTCCCTTGTGGAGAGGTTGTCCGGATCCATAAAACCGAAGGCGTGGCCGCCGTAGCGGCTGTTGGGCGTCCACTCCTTGAGTTCGAGAGGGTCCAGCGAGGTTTGCGCCCCGTCCACGGCGGCGCACCAAAGACGGGTGGACTCCCTAGACACCGGATCGAGACTCTTTAGGTTGGCAAGGTCCTTGTGGAAGGCCAACCACAGAGAGGAGCAGGCCCCGGCGGATCCGCCGCTGGCGCCGATGCGCTTTTTGTCGATGTTCCACTCCGCCGCCTTGCTGCGCACAAACTGGAGGGCTCGTGCCGCGTCGCGTACCGGCCATTCTACCGGGGGCATGATCCCTTCCTTCTGGGCCTGCCACGAATACCGGTAGTTAATGGAAACAACGGAGATGCCCGCCTTGAGGCACTCCTGCACGGCGCCGCCCACACTTGATTTGTCGCCGCGCACCCAGCCCCCGCCGTGGATGAAAAAGAGTACTGGGGTGGGGGAGTCCGATGGGGCGCGCCAAAAGTCGAGTACCTGCCTTTCGTGGGCGCCGTAGCTCACGTTTGCGAAGGTGGCCGCCGGCAGGCCCGGCTTGGCGGGTTCCGCGGGTTGTTGTCCGAGGAGGGGGGATGCCACGAGGGCAAAGAGGAGGGGGAAGCAGATTTTCATTTGGGGGGGATTGCAGAGGAGCGCCTGCCGGCCGCTGGCCCGCTGGCGTACTCTGCGGCTGAAGGCTAACAGGGGGCGCCTCTTTGGGGCAACACCGGCAGCGAGGGCGCCTCTGTCTACGTCACCCAGCGCAGGGTGGCCGGGGCGACGGGATTCACGAAGGGCCTACCCGTCTGCTGCGCGAGTTGCCACTGTTTTTTGAGGTCCATATACCAGCGGGCCTGCGCGTCGGGATCTCCGATGAGCATGAGCTTGGGCTGGGATTTGAGGCCTTTTTGCAGCTTTCGGAACACCCTTACGTCCTGACAGATGAAGGCGCGCCCCAGGCGGGCAAGAGGCCAGAAAACAAACTTCATCCACCCGATGGTGCTGAAGAAAATGTGGTTGAGCTCGGTGGTGGTCTCGTTGACCGGTGTGAGCACCGTGATGGAAACCAGAAAGTCCGACTCCCCAACCTGAATATGCTCAAAGCGGTGTCCCGGAATTTCGAAGGTGATCTCGGTGGAAACGCCCCCGCGAAACAACGAATAGCCCTTCCCACTGGCGGTTTTACTCGGCTGGTGGCGCTTCATCCGGAAACCCTTTTCCACCGGTTCAAAATGCTTTTCCTTCGCTCGCGCGGACTTGCTGGTGCGCCAAAACCAGCTCTGGTGGACGAAGGTAACGTGCGCGGGATCGATCAACCCGATCGTCGCGTGGTCAATGTCCCCCGCCAGCGGTACGGTTTCGACGTGGAGAAAGGTTTCTCCCTGCGGAATCAGCAGGTTGGGCAGGGGCGGTGTCGCCGCTCCGTCCGCCAGGGGATTCTGGGGATCCGGCATGAAGATCCAGACGGTCCCGTGGATCTCCTCGCACCGATAGGACTGCGCCTTGATGCGGGCGAGGTTGGCCATGGGTTCGGCCAGCGCCGGAATCTTTTGGCACACCCCCGAACAGTCAAACTTCCAGCCGTGGTAGCAGCATTGGATCAGCTCTCCGTCGAAGCTGCCCTCCGACAAGGGGATTCCCCTGTGGGGACAGTTGTCCCGAAGCGCAAAGGGCTTGCCCGACCGGTCGCGGCCGAGGACGATTTTTTCTCCGAGGATTTCCTTCTGCAGGAGCTTGCCAGCTTTCAGCTGGGTGCCGTGCATTGCGTAGTACCAAAGGTTGCGAAGAAAGAGGGCGGGTTCCACTAGAGCAGTTGTTCGAAATCTGAACTGTCAGCTAACTCTCTAATTCGGCCGAAGGCCACTGCGGAGTCTTTGTTTTAAGGGCCGTTTTTGGGTTCCTCGCTGTTTTCGGTGGGCACCCTTCTGCTCACTCCGGAGGGAGCGGGCAGTGATCCATAGATGAGTGCTCCGCGCAACCGGAGGAATGAAAAGATAGCCACTGAAAAAAGCGAGGAACCCGTTTTTTTGAGACGCTCCGCTTCAAATTGGGCCGCGCTTGTACGTTTGGGTGGGAGGCGGCGGGCGGCGTGGAAAGGGGGGCGGAGCGTGTTTGCGCCCAAAGCCGGTGGACTTTGGATCGCGGGGTGTCCGGTTGCGGCGTAAAATCAGGGATTCCCTTGTGTGAGTGTTTGCGGCTGATTGCCAACATGAAGGCCGTCGTCGTTTTTTCGT
>CANJYI010000357.1 GCA_947478975.1 Chthoniobacteraceae bacterium | reverse complement strand
ATTGACACCACTCGGAAAGGAGCTGGCCAGGCTCCCGCTGGATCCGGTGCTTGGACGGATGCTGTTGCAGGCCCGGCAGGAGCGGGCGCTTCCCGAGGTGCTTGTGATAGCAGCGGGGCTGAGCATTCCTGACCCGAGGGAGAGGCCCGAGGAACAGAAGGATGCGGCGCAAACCGCCCACCGAAAGTTTGCCCATCCCCAGTCCGACTTTCTGAGTCTGCTGGAGATCTGGAGGCAATGTCCGTCAGGGGAAGGGCGTGGCGGCAGCAACACCTTGCGGCGCTTTTGTAAGGCGCATTTTCTTTCGTTCACGCGCATGCGGGAGTGGCGCGACATTCACCGTCAATTGGAGGACGCCTTTCCGCAGGAAGGCCGCGGGCCGCTGCGGGCTTTGGAGGCTCCTGCCGCCACCAGCCGGGAAGAGGCGGCCAAGCCCATTCGAATGAACCGGCCCCTCAAGGAAAGGGAGGTGCGGGAGGCCGAGCAGGCGGCGGAGATCTACGGCAGTGTGCACCGGGCGATTTTGAGCGGGTTATTGGGGCAGATCGCTCAGCGGCAGGAGCGCAACCGCTATAAGGCATCGGGCAATCGCCTGCTGACGGTTTTTCCGGGTTCGCATCTTTTCGAGCGGCAGGACAAGCCCAAGAAGGAGCGCAGAGATGGCGGACCGCAAAATGCAGACGGGGGGCGTGGGGAGAAAAAGACGCGCCAGCCCGACTGGATCATGGCTGCGGAAGTGGTGGAAACCTCCCAGCTTTTTGCCCGGACGGCTGCGGGAATTAAAACCGAGTGGGTGGTGGACCTGGGGGCGCACCTTTGCGAGGCGCGCCATTCGGAACCCTATTGGAGCGCGAAAGCGGGCCGCGTGCTGGTGCTTGAGCGCATGCTGCTGCACGGGCTGGAGGTTTCGCGCAGTCACGTGGACTACGGGCGGGTGGACTGCGCGCATGCTACGGAGCTTTTTATCCGGGGAGCGTTGGTGGCCGCGGAAATCCAGATTCCGCTCAGGTTCTTTTCTGAAAACCAAAGGGTGCGGGAAAAGGTGGAAACCTCGCTCACCCGTGTGCGTCACAACAGGGCACTGGACATGGACGAGGTCCTCTACCGGTATTACGCCGCGCGGATTCAGGCGGTGTCCTCTTTGCATGACCTCAACCGTTTCATCGCGGAGAAGTCAGGGCGTGATCCGGATTTTTGCCTTCTCAAAGAAGCGGACCTGCTCGGCGAGGCGGACGCGACTTTCGACCGCACGCTTTTCCCCGACCAGGTGCAGCTGGGTAACACCGCCCTTCCGCTCTCCTACCATTTTGATCCGGGCGAGGAAACCGACGGGGTCACCGTCCAGGTGTCCCTTCCGATGGCGGAACAGCTCACCAGCGGACAGATTCAATGGATGGTTCCGGGCCTGCGACACGAGATGATCCAGACGCTGCTCCGAGCGCTTCCAAAGGGGATCCGGCGCTCATTGATGCCGCTGGACGTGCGTGCTGCCGAAGTGGCGCGGGAGTTTACTCCGGGGCGGGGAGAGTTTTTGCCCGCGCTTGCGGAGTTTCTGACCCGTAGATACCGGATCCACATCAAGCCCTCAGACTGGCCGGCGCAACATCTGCCCGCCCATCTTTGCCCAAGGGTGGAGGTGGTGGACAAGAGCGCGCGTCCGATCGCGTCTGGGCGGGATTTGGAGGCCATTCAGCAGCAAATCGCCCAGCTGGACCACCGTTCGGGAGCGTGGCAGAAGGCGGCTCGGCAGTGGGAGCGGAGCGGTTTGCAGAGCTGGAGCTTCGGGGATTTGCCTGAAAAGGTGGTTGTTGAGGAAGTGGGCGGCGCGCCGGTGCTTGCGTATCCGGGCATCGAGGCGGTTGGGGAATCGGTAAATGTGCGCCTCTACAAAAAAGCGGTGGAAGCTTCGGCGGCGAGTCTGGCGGGCATCAGGAAGCTCGTGGAGCTTGGAATCAGCCGCGACTTGGTGGATTTGAGCCGGGAACTGTTGAGCGCCGCCCGCAAGATGCAGGCGCCGAAGAGGGAAGGAAGGACGCTCGCAAACTCGTTCCAGCAACTGGGCATTGTGGGGAGCGGGTCAGCGGCAGCATGCACTCCGGAGGCATTTCAGGTGGCTGCGTTGCGGCGGTTGGTGGAGCACGCGTTTGATTGGACGCCCGTGCACCCGCTTGAGTTGCGTCGGTTTGAAGTGTTTTTAGAGCATGGACGCCGCGCGTTGCCCGGGCTGGCCTACCAGCTTGCGGAATGGACGCGCCAGGTGCTGGTGCAGAAGGAAGCGCTGCAATCGTTTCCCAAGCGGTACAAGGGGATGGAGGCAGATGTGGAGCGACTCGTGCCTGGCAACCTGCCGGAGCACACGCCCTTTGCCCAGCTTCAGCACCTCCCAAGGTACTTGAAGGCGATCCAGGTCCGGGCCGAGCGCGCGGTCCTCAAACCGGCAAAGGACGCGGAAAAAGCGGCCCAAATCAACCAGTTTCAGGATTGGCGGAAGCGGATCGCGCCCGCGCAAAGGGAATCGTTCCGCTGGTTGCTTGAGGAGTTTCGGGTGTCCCTGTTTGCGCAGGAACTTGGAACGGCGGAGAGTGTGTCAGCCGCCAGATTGAGTGCGTTGTTGGAGGGCTAGTGGCCCTTTAGGGTCGCAATGGCCCTGGCCATGTCTGGCGCCCGGAAAACCGAGGTGCCCGCGACCAGCGTGTCCGCCCCTGCCGCCACCGACTGCGCGCCCGTCTCGGTGTTGATGCCGCCGTCGACTTGGATGCGGTAGGAGAGGTTCCGCTGGGAGCGGAGGAGGGCCGCTGAGCGCACTTTTTCGAGCATGGCCGGCTGAAAAGACTGCCCGCCAAAACCGGGTTCGACCGTCATCACCAGCACCAAATCCACCGAGTCCAGATGTGGCTCAATCGCCGAAAAGGGGGTGCCGGGACGCAGCGAAATGCCGCAGGTGCAGCCGGCGGCGCGGATGGCCTGCAGTGTGGCGGACACGTCGCAGTTCGATTCCACATGGATGGTGATGTTGCGGGAAGTCTTGGTGAAGCGGCCCAGATAGTGGTCGGGCCGGGAGATCATCAGGTGGGTGTCGACCGGAATGCTGGCGGCAGCGGCGCTGGCTTCTACGAACGCGGGGCCGAAGGAAATGTTGTCCACGAAATGGCCGTCCATGACGTCCAGATGGTGCCAGTCTGCGCCCGCCGTCTCAGCGCGCCGGATTTCTTCGTGAAGACGGCCAAAGTCACAGGCCAGAATGGAGGGCGCTACGAGGACAGGGTGCATTGGTTGGGAGGGTGGCTGTTCGGCTCCCACAGAGGCCAGCGGAAAATAGGCGGGCGGGCCAAAGAAAACGGGCCGCGGTGCGGCAGTCGCTCCCGGGCGGGCTTGGAACGGAGGCGTTCCGCAGAAAAGCCCGCTTTTGCGGAGGGTGCCGGCTGCAGAGCGTGGCGCTAAAAAAAAGGTGTACACGGCCGAGTTTCAGGGCTAATGCTAACCCTCCGCTGCACTCCAATTCCTGGGTAGCTCAGTGGTAGAGCGATCGGCTGTTAACCGATTGGTCGTAGGTTCAAGTCCTACCCCAGGAGCCAGCTT
>CANJYI010000356.1 GCA_947478975.1 Chthoniobacteraceae bacterium | reverse complement strand
GGAGCCTGCACGCGAAACACCGGCCTCTGGTGCAACTCCCTTTGTCAGGTCCTCATCAACATCGGATGGGGCTTTTTAGTGACCTGGCTCCCGACCTACCTCGTCGAGGTCCACGGCGTCGGGCAACTCGAGGGCGGGCGCATGCTGACGTGTGTTCTGGCCTTTGGAATGCTGGGGCAGATCGCCGGAGGGTACTTCTGCGACTGGTCCACGAAACGCTTCGGACTGCGCTGGGGGCGCGTGATGCCTTTGAGCACTTCCATGGTTCTTTGCGCCGTTGCCTATCTCATCTGTCCGTTTGTGGACTCCGCCTGGATGCTCATCGGCTGCTGCGCCATGGTGTCCTTCTTTACCGATCTGGCAAATCCGGCGTCCTGGGCGTTCATGGGGGACATCGGCGGAAGGGCAACCGCCGTGGCCGGGGGCTGGGGAAACATGTGGGGAAACATTGGGGCGAGTGCCGGCGCGCTTCTCATTCCGGTGCTGCTCAAAATGGGGGGTGGTGACGGCAAAGTGTTCGTGTTTTTCACGCTTGCGGGCTTCTTTTTTCTGGCTGCACTGGTCGTCCTTCCCATGGACGCCACCAAGAAACTGATTCATTCCGAACCTTCAGCTGTATAGTATTTTATGACATCCAATTTGGTCTCCTATCCCACCCTTCCGGACACGCCGGTTTCCCACCTCCCCTTCAGCCCCGCCGTTGTCGTTGGCGGGCTGATTTTTGTCTCCGGCCAGGCTTCGGTGGACGCGGGCGGCGCGATTATTTCGGGCAGCTTTGAAGAAGAATTCCACCGCGCTATGGAGAACGTGAGGCGCGTTCTGGCCGCTGCAAATAGCGATCTGGCCCACGTCGTGCAGACCCGGAACTACGTGCAGCACAGCGCGGACCTACCGCTTTTTAATGCTCTGTACCGGACCTATTTTTCACCTCCGTTCCCGGCGCGCACCACAATCCTGAATTGCCTCGGCGGATCCCTGTTGTTTGAAATTGAAGTGGTCGCAGTGCCCCGGTCGGCGGACTGAGCAAGTGCGCGCTCCCATGCTGGAGAGGGCGGGATTTGCACCGGCACTCGCAGCCAATTGGATTCCTACTCCGTCCATCCCGCCCCTCATGATTGAGGCAACCCCAAATACCCACCCACCCCCTGATTATGCCAACACCCAGCCTGATTTTTGACGCGCATCTGGACATCTCAATGAACGCCATGGAGTTCAACAGGGACCAGAGGATGTCCCTCGAGGAGATCCGCCGTTCGGAACTCCTCTCCTCGGACAACCAACCTCACCGGGCCAGAAACACGGTGTGTTTTCCGGAGCTGAGGCGCGGGAGGATCGGTGTGATCGTGGCCACGCAGATTGCGCGCTATTCCCCAAAATTTCACAAGCTTCCGGGGTGGCGCAGTCCGGAGCAGGCCTGGGCGCAGACCCAGGGCCAGCTGGCCTATTACCGGGCCATGGAGGAACTGGGCGAACTCAAGCAGTTGCGGACCCGGGAGGAACTGGCGAGCCACGCGCAGCTGTGGCGGGAGGCGGACGAGGAGACCGCTGCCCGGCTCCCCATTGGCTACCTGCTCAGTCTGGAGGGGGCCGACTCGATTCTGAGCTGGCGGCATCTGGAGAAGGCGCGGGGTGACGGACTGGTTGCCTTGGGTCCGGTGCACTATGGCCCCGGCATCTACGGGCACGGCACCGATTCCGCAGGTCCGCTCACTGCGAAAGGAAGGGAGTTGCTCCGGGAGATGGAGCGACTGGGCATCATCCTCGACGTCACCCATTTGTGTGACGAAAGCTTCGAAGACGCCCTCGACCACTTTCAAGGTCCGGTCTGGGCGAGCCACCACAACTGCCGGGCGCTCGCAAATTGGAACAGACAACTCTCCGACTCCCAGATCCGGCGTCTGATCGAACGCGGAGCCGTCCTCGGCATGGCTTTCGACGCCATCATGATGGTGCACGGCTGGCACTACCTGCAGTCGAAGCCCTCGGATTTTAATCTGCGGATCGAAAAGATCTGCGAGCACATCGACCACATCTGCCAGATCGCCGGAAACGCGAGGCACGTCGGAATCGGAACGGATCTGGACGGGGGCTTCGGTACGGAACAGACGCCCAAGGATCTCAACAGCATTGCGGACATCGCCTCGCTTCAGGGACTGCTGACCCAGCGCGGGTACAGCCAGGCGGAAATCGACGGGGTGCTTTCTTCCAATTTTCTCAGTTTTTTGGACGCGCAGCTTCCCTAGCGAAGGTCTATCTCCTGACCGTAGACCTCTCGACCGCTCCTTTGACACGGGGCGACACCAAGTAGCGGCCGGTCACTTGGCACGCCCGGTCTTGCGCCCTGGTTTTCCGGGGGCGAGGAGCGGCTTCAGGAAGGGGGCGATCCGGCTCTCTGGCGCGCGCAAAACCTCCTCCGGCGTGCCGGAGAAAAGCAGCCTTCCGCCGTTCAAGCCGGCTTCGGGACCAATCTCCAAAAGGTAGTCGGCCTCGGCGATCACGGAGGTGTGGTGCTCGATCACCACAACGGTCTGTCCCGCATCCACAAGGCGGTGCAGCACTTCCAAAAGCTGGCGTACGTCGGCCTGGTGCAGGCCGATGGTGGGCTCCTCGAGGAGGTAGAGGATCGACTTAGTCTTGCGTGACTTGCGCAGCAGGCTGGTCTCGCTCCGGCCGATGCCTCTGGCCAGTTCGCTGACCAGCTTGAGCCGCTGGGCCTCGCCACCGCTGAGGGTCTGGCTGGCCTGTCCCAAAGTCAGGTAGCCGAGCCCCGTCTCACAAAGCAGCTTCAACGGGCGCGCAATCGCGGGCTGCTGGCCGAAGAACACCGCCGCCTCGTCCATCGGCATGCCAAGGACGTCCGCAATGTTTTTGCCGCCGTACAGCACCTCCATTGTCGCCAGGTTGTAGCGGCGCCCCGCGCAGTCCGGACACGCGATGTGCGCGGGCGGAAGGAAGTTCATCTCAATCTTGAGCGACCCCTGGCCGAGGCAGGTTTCGCAGCGGCCTCCCTCCGTGTTGAAAGAGAACCTTCCCGCCCCATAACCGCGCATCCTCGCGAGCGGAGTGGCGGCGAACAAATTTCGGATATCGTCAAACAGAGAAAGGTACGTGGCCGGGGTCGAGCGGGAGGTCTTTCCAATCGGCGACTGGTCCACCTCATAAACGGTCTCGAGCAGTTCGGTCCCCTTGAGCTCGCGCAGTCGAAGTGGCGCCGGCGCTGCGTGCTTCGTCTTCTTCTTGCCGGCCAGCGCGGACTCCACCGCCGGCTTGAGAATGCCGCGCATGAGCGTGCTTTTGCCGGAGCCCGAAATCCCGGTGAGGACGGTGAGCCGCCCGACGGGAATCCGTGCGTTCAACTCCCTCACGTTGTGCAGGCTGGCGCCCTCGATCTCAAGCCACCCGGGAAACTCGTTTCCTTCCAGCGGCCGGCGGCTTCCCCGGGTGGGGTGGCGGAGCGGTTCGCGCAGACAGGCGCCCGTCGCTGAAAGCGGGCTGTTGCGCAGGTCGTTCAAAGTGCCCTGTGCGATGATCTCGCCGCCATGCCTTCCCGCACCGGGGCCGAGGTCGATGACATGATCGGCG
>CANJYI010000355.1 GCA_947478975.1 Chthoniobacteraceae bacterium | reverse complement strand
CGGCGCAGCCTACGGCATCCACTCCGTCGAGCTCGACGGCAACGACGTCCTCGCCATCGAGGCTGCCGCCGGCGATGCGGTCCGCCGCGCCCGCAACGGCGAAGGCCCCACGCTCCTGGAATGCAGGACCTACCGCACACGCGCACACGCCGAAGGCATGGGTGACTTCACCTACCGCACACGCGAGGACGTCGACCAATGGAAGACGCGCTGCCCCATCGCCCGGCTCAAAACCCTCCTCCTCGCTGAGAACCCGGCCTCGGC
Source organism: Chthoniobacteraceae bacterium (assembly GCA_947478975.1). Lineage (GTDB taxonomy): Bacteria > Verrucomicrobiota > Verrucomicrobiia > Chthoniobacterales > Chthoniobacteraceae > Chth-196. The sequence goes on along the minus strand of CANJYI010000355.1, from coordinate 3,330 downwards.
CGGGGAGCTGTCCGCCATCGAGCAGGAGGTCGCGGCCCTGACGGAGGCAGCGCACGAGTTTGCCGAAGGCAGCGCGTACCCGGCAGCGGCAAGCGCCACGACGCACGTCTATGCCGAGCCTCGCACCGGGCCGCTCCGCGACTGCCCCGCCACGGACGCCGCTCCCCGCGAGCTCTCCTTCATGAAGGCCACGCTGGAGGCCCTCACCGAAGAGATGGCCCGCAATCCAAACATCTTTGTGCTGGGCGAAGGCATCGGCGTGCGCGGCGGCAACTTTGCCACCACGGCCGGACTGTTTGCAGAGCACGGCCCCGAGCGCCTGCGCGACACCCCGATCTGCGAACGCGGTTTCGTAGGGCTGGCGGCAGGCGCGGCCATGACCGGTACGCGGCCAGTGGTGGACTTCATGTTTGCCGACTTCGTCCTCGACGGCGCCGGCGAGATCATCAACCAGATCGCAAAGATGCAGTACATGAGCAGCGGCCGACTCAAGATGCCAGTGCTGCTGCGCGGCTGCATCGGCATCGGACATTGCGCCGCCACCCACCACAGCGGGAGCTACTACTCTATGTACGCCCACTTTCCGGGCCTGCGTGTGGTGGTTCCCTCCTCGCCGCGCGACGCGAAGGGACTCCTCAAAACCGCGCTGACCTGCGGCGACCCCGTCCTCTTTCTCGAACACCGGGAACTCATGGCGCTCAAGGGCCCGGTGCCGGAGGAGGAATACTTCATTGATTTTGGACAGGCCGCCATTGTGCGCCCGGGCAGCGATGTCACCGTCGTCGCCCTTGCGCTGATGGTCCACAAGACGCTGGAGGCCTGTGAGACACTCGCCGCGGAGGGCATTTCCGTCGAGCTGCTCGACCCGCGCACAGTCGCCCCGCTGGATGTGGACACCATCCTGCGTTCGGTCGCCAAGACCGGCCGCCTGCTCATCGTTGACGAAGACTTCGCCCACTGCGGCATCAGCGCGGAAATCGCCGCGCAACTCGCTGACCGGGGCTTCGACGACCTGGACGCGCCGATCCGCCGCCTCAACGGCAAGCCCTCGCCCACGCCCTACAGTCCGACGTTGGAAGCGGCGGTCGTGCCTGATGCGGCGGCCATTGCCAGCGCCATCCGCGCCCTGCACGCCGAATAGAACCGCACCATGGCAATCAAAATTCAACTGCCGCGTCTAGGCTGGTCCATGGAGGAGGGAAAGTTTCTCGAATGGCTCAAGCGGGACGGCGATCTCGTAAAGGAGGGCGAACCGCTCTTTACGCTCGAGAGCGACAAGGCCGCCCAGGAAGTCGAGGCCCTCGACGCGGGCATCCTTTCCCTTTGTGCCGACAGCCCGAAGCCCGGCCAGATTGTGCAGGTCGGCCGGGTGCTCGGCTACCTCCTGGCCGCGGGCGAACCAGCTCCCACATCCTGCGATGCCGCCTTGCCACCAGCGGCCTCCCCCGGTGTGCCGGGACCGCAGCCTGCCGCCCCTACCGGGTCGACGGAAAGACCGGCCGCCGCCCCTGCAGCCGCCGCCCCCCCCAGAGAGGAAGTCCCCGCAAGCCCGCGCGCCCGCCGCGCCGCGAAGCAGCAGAACGTCGACCTGTCGACGCTGCGCCCCACAGGCAAAGGCGGGCGCATCCGGGAACGCGATGTGCTCGGTGCCCGCGTTGCCACCGCTGCCACGCCCGGCTCCGTGCGCGAGGTTCCCCTCACTCCAATGCGGCGCACCATCGCCAGCCGCATGGTCCACAGCCTGAACAACACCGCCCCTGTCACGCTCACCTGCCGCTGCGACGCCACGGAGCTTGTGACGCTCCGGACGCAGCTCAAGACCGCTGGCGCCCCCGTGGTGCCAGGGGTGACCGACATCATCGCCAAGATCACCGCCGGCGCACTGCTCGTGCATCCCATGCTGACCGCACGCTGGGATCCCGAACGGCTCCTTCTGCCCAACGACATCCACATCGGCGTTGCGGTAGACACCGACGCCGGACTCCTCGTGCCCGTCTTACGGGACGTCAACACCTCCTCTCTCACCGCCATCGCGACGGTATCCCGTCAGCTCTTTGAAAGCGCGCGGGCAGGCCGCCTGGGCGCCACGGACATGCAGGGAGGCTGCTTCACAATCACCAACCTCGGCGGGTTTGGCATCGAAGGGTTCACGCCCATCATCAACCATCCGGAGACCGCGATTCTTGGCCTGGGCGCCATCGCTTACGAGGCGGTCGCCCTTGCCGACGGCACGCTCACCAGCCGCCGTCAGATGACACTCAGCCTCACCTTCGACCACCGTATTCTCGACGGCGCCCCCGCCGCGCGCTTTCTTCAAACGCTGCGCCAGCGCATCGAGGCGCCGGTCGCGTGGCTCATCTAAGCCGGCAAGAAACCTTTCCATCCCATGCAAGTTAATCTCAGCAAACAAGTGGCCCTCATCACCGGGGCAGCCAACGGAATCGGGAAAGCCATCGCTGACAGCTTCGCCGCCAACGGAGCAACTGTCGTCTACACGGACATCAACGGGCCCGCAGTGGCACGCGCAGCGAACGATGGCGGAGGACACCCACTTGAATTGGATGTCACCAACAACACCCAGATCGAGTCGGTGATGGCGACTGTGCTGGAGCGCTTCGGCCGGCTCGACATCCTGGTCAACAACGCTGGCATCAACACGATGGCGCACCGCGTCTGCATCGACGAGTTTCCCCGGGAAGAGTGGGACAAAATCATCGCAGTGGACCTAACCGCCGCCTACGAAATGAGCCGGGCAGCCGCGCAAATTATGAAGCGCCAGAAGCGCGGGCGCATCCTCAACATTTCCTCGATCGCCGGAGTGGTTCCCCTCCGGTTGCAATGTGCTTTCACCGCGGCCAAGGCCGGACTCAACAACCTCACCCGGGCCATGGCGATTGAACTCGGGCGGGACGGGATTCTGGTGAACGCCATTGCCCCCGGCTCCATCATGACCGATGGCACCCGGAAACTGTTCTACGGCAGCGACGGCCTTTTCCATCAGAACGTGCAGTCCCTCATCGATCACATCCCGCTCGGACGCCCGGGCACCCCTGAGGAAATCGCGCACGCCGCCCTCTTTCTGGCTGCCCCGGAAAACACCTACCTCACCGGTCACATCCTGGTGGTGGACGGCGGCTGGACCGCGGGCTACCACCGCGATTTTTAGGCCCCCCGCCCTTGTGCTACGGGGTGCGCAACTGTAGCGCGGCCACTGGCAATTAAGGTTCTTCGCTGTTTCCGATGGGTGGGGGAGGTAAAGAAGATGCGTGACACCCGAAAAGCTGTTTCATGAATTGTTGGGATTGGGCCTGAACTGGAAGGTAACCGAGT
>CANJYI010000354.1 GCA_947478975.1 Chthoniobacteraceae bacterium | reverse complement strand
TCCAGGCTGAAGGTGTCCGGCATGATCCAACGGTAGTCCTGAAACTCCGGGTTGGGCATGTCCAGTTGGATGGCGTCCTCGGGACCGTGAAAATGGACCAGAAAGAAGTGCTGGTCCTTGCCCGAGTACCCTTTGACCACCGCTCCGTCGAAGGTGTAGCGGTACGGGCCCGCCTGGGTTCGGACCTCGGTTTGCTCCGGGGTGACGCCGATCTCCTCGTACAACTCCCTGGCCAGCGCCCCTTCCAAGGACTCGCCCGGATCGACTCCGCCCTGCGGAAACTGCCAGGAGCCTTTGCGCCCGAGGCGCTCGCAGATGAGGATCCTTCCGTGGGTGTCACGGAGCACTGCGGCAACGTTAAGTCTGAAACGCTCGGGCGATGGGATGGGCATGAAAGGGGCGGCTTGGGCGGTGGCTAAGATTCGGGTGGCGCGGCAACCGCGGCGCGGCCCTTGGCTTTGGCGCCCTTGGCAGCTCCACCCTTGCCTTCTTTCTTAGCAGGCCGCGGCTCAAACTCGAAGCCAACTTTCTCGCCCTCGAGCTTCAGGAATGCTGAAAAGGGGCGTCCCTTTTTGGAAATGAACCGCTTGAGCAAGTCAGTTTTTCCGGTGGTGCAAAGCTTCACCACCTGTTCGGGCGGGATGGCCTGCTGCAAAATCGTTTTGCCCATGCGGAAGGTACATGCCTTGGCGGGCACGTGCTCGCAGAAGTAAGCCGTCTCCGTCGCCACCACCTGCCCCTTTTTACACAACGGACACTCCGCCAGACGCGGCGCCGCAGACAACTCCTCCGCGGACGGACCGGAGTCGGTGCTCTCAAAATCAAACCGCTGCTTCCATTCCGAGGCTTCGTCCAAATGCACGTGGGCGGTGAACGCCCTGCCCATCTTCGAGCGGAACCCTTCCAGCGGTCCGACCTTTCCGGTGCGCAACAGCGTCTCGATTTCCTCCCGCTCCAGTTCCCGGCCCGCCATGGACTTCCAGATCGTGAACTTGCAGCCTTCACACTCAAACAGGCGGAAGCTTTCCTTGAAGCCCTCGTGGCCGCACTTCGGACACGCCACCACCAGGGGGACAAACAGGCCCGAGACCTCTTTGCCCATCCCGCCGCGCACTTTTTCCACCAGTTCGCGCGTGAGGTTGCCGATCTGCAGCATGAAGTCCGCGCGCGACAACTGGCCGCGCTCCATTTGGCGGAGGCGGAACTCCCAGTCGCCGGTGAGCTCAGGCTTGGTCAGGGACTCCGCGTGGAGATCCCGGAGCAGGGTGATGAGTGAGATGCCCTTGGCCGTGGCGAGAAGGTCCCGGCCTTGCCGCAGTATGTAGCCTTCGGTCAGCAGGCCTTCGATGATCTGGGCGCGAGTGGCCGGGGTTCCCAGGCCGCGTTCGCTCATCGCCTCGCGGAGTTCCTCGTCGTCGACGAGCTTGCCGGCGCCTTCCATCGAGGAAAGTAGGGTGGCTTCCGTGAAGCGGGCAGGCGGCTTGGTTTCAGATTCCTTGCACTCGACGTGTGTCGTCTTGGCGCCCTCGCCAGGCCGGACCGCCACCACCGATTTTTCGGTCTCCTCTTCACTTTCGGCCTGCTTGCCGTACACGGCCATCCAGCCCGGATCGACGATCACCTTGCCGTCTGTCTTGAAGGCTTCGCCCTCGACCCGCGTGATGCGCGTGGTCACCTCGAACTGGGCCGACGGAAAGAAAACCGCCACGAACCGCTTCGAAACCAGATCGAAGATGCGCTGTTCGGGATCCGTGAGCGTCTTGGGCGCTGTGCCCGTGGGGACGATCGCAAAGTGATCGCTTACCTTTGCGTTGTTGAAGATGCGCTTGTTGGGGCGGACCCAGCCGCTGGAAAGCGCGGTGCGCGCGTGGGCGGCCAGCGTCGGATTGGGGATGGTCTCGAGCACCTCGCGCGCCGTGTTGAGATGGTCCTCCGGCAGGAAGCGGGAGTCGGTACGGGGATAGGTGAGGGCCTTGTGCTTTTCGTAAAGCGACTGCGCGATTTGGAGCGTCATTCGCGCCGGAAAACCAAAGCGCTGGTTGGCCTCCCTTTGCAGGGTGGTCAGATCGTACAAAAGCGGCGGCGCCTGGGTCGTGGGCTTCTTTTCCTCTTCAATGATCCCGGGCTTGCCCAGACACTTGGCCACGATGGCCTCCGCCTTGGCCTTCTCCCAGATGCGTTCCGGCTTGTGGTCCTCTTCGGCGCCCTTCTTGGAAAAGGCCTCGTTGAGCCAGCGCCCGCGGTAGGAACCCGCGCTGACATCGAAATCGCCGAACACCTCGAAATACGTCTTGGGCTTGAAAGCCCGGATTCTCTCCTCGCGCTCCACCAGGATCGCCAGCGTCGGCGTCTGGACCCGGCCGGCCGGCGTCTTGTGGAAGCCGCCGTCAGCGGAATTGAAGGCCGTCAGGGCGCGGGTGGCGTTGATGCCGACGATCCAGTCCGCCTCGGCGCGGCTGGTGGCGGCGTCGGCGAGGGGGAGCATTTCCTCGTCAGAACGGAGGCGGTCGAAGGCGGAGCGGATGGACTCCGTGGTCATCGACTGGAGCCAGAGCCTCTTGATGGGCTTGTTGACGCCTGAGGCCCGCATGACGTTGCGGAAAATGAGCTCCCCTTCGCGGCCGGCGTCGCACGCATTGATTACGGCGGTGACTTCCTTTTTTTTGAGCAGCTTTTTGAGGGTCGCCAGCCGGTTGGCGTTCCGTTCGATCGGCACGAGGTCAAAGTGCGGGGGGATAGAGGGCAGGTTTTCGATCTTCCACTTGCCGCGGGCGGGTTCGGAGCCGTCTGGGGGGGCGATTTCCAGCAGGTGGCCCACAGCGGAGGAGATCAGCATCGAGTCGCTCTCGAAGTAGTCGTCCTTGCGCTCAAATTTGCCCAAGGCGCGGGCGAGATCCTGCGCAACACTTGGTTTCTCGGCGATAACGAGCGTTTTGGACATAAAGGGGTAAGGATTCGGAGGGGAACAACCGGCGGGCAGAGGTCGCCACGAAAGACCGGGTTAGGCAACCTCAAGTTTTATCAATTCGTTTCGGGAGGTTTGCGTGCGGCTTGAATTTTGGCGCGGATCACCTCCAGGGAAGGGTCTAGTTCCAGCGCCGCCTCCCAGGCGTTCACCGCGTCCTCTGAACGGTCCGACTTGAGCATCACCTCTCCAAGATGGTCGTACACCTCGGCGGCCTCTTCGCGTCGGATCCGTTCGAGGGCGCGCCGGAGTTCGCGTGCGGCTCCCGCCAGATCGCCCTTGCGGTAGTACCACCAGCCGAGGCTGTCCAGATAGGCGGGATAGTTCGGGCGCAATCCCAGAGCCTTCCGGATGAGCGAGCCCGCTTCCTCCAGATTCAGGTTCCGGTCCACCCACATGAATCCCAGATAATTGAGGGCTTCGGCGGCGTTTTCCGGGTCCATGCTGATGCTCTTTTTGAGCAGTGTAGCCGCCTGCTCCACGAGTCCGGCCCGTTCTGCCGCCGCCCCGTAGGTCAGGTAAAAGGAGGCGTCCAGAGCTTCGGATTTGTTTTTAATAAACTCCTGCTCGGCGCCGGCAAAAGCTTCAAGCGCCTCAGCGTGGCGCTTAGCCTCTCCGAGGGCCACCGCCAGC
>CANJYI010000353.1 GCA_947478975.1 Chthoniobacteraceae bacterium | reverse complement strand
GTCGAAGAGTTCCGGCCGCCGAGTTTCACGGTGGATTTGGAGCAGCTCAAGGTGCCCGGAGAAGCATCCGCGGTTTCGGTGAAATCCACCCTGTTTCACGGGGCGCCCAACGGCGGCGCAAAGGTGAAGTGGACCGCCCGTTGGAAGGCAGCGCCCCCGGATGCACCTGCCTACAGGAGGGACCTGGAACTGGAGGGCGACGCGATGGACGCCCTCGAGTTGCTGCAAGGAGAAGCCCAGCTGGGACCCGATGGCACTGTTGAATTGACCACCCTCTCGCCCTTCAAGGACGGCGCTGTCCGGGGCTGGTTCAAAGTGTTCTGGGAGGTCGAGGTCACGGGCTTTGACGCCCAGAGCGTGAACGAACCTTTGACGGCCTCGGTGTTTGCGGCACCGGTTTTTCTCGGAGCCGAGGCAACGGAGCGCAAGGACAAGGCGGTCGAAATCCGCTGTTTTGCGCTCAACCCGGAGGCGGATCCGGTTGAGGGCACTCCGATTCGGGTCGAGCTGGCAAGGGTCAAGGTAAAGACCGCCAGCATCCAGCTCGCGCCGCACGTCTTTCGCAGGGAGAACACGACCGTTTACGAACAGGAGGCCGTGCTCGAGGGCGTCACTCCCTTCACCCAAACAGTGCACGCGAAGGGCCAGGGAAAATACCGGCTCAGCGTGAGCGCAGCGGGCAACGAGGCGGTTCCCAGAAAGGAACTCAGCCTGTATGTCACCGGTTCGGGAAAGGATGCGCCTGCGGAGTTTAAGCCGGAAACGGAGGCCGCTTTCAAAATCGGCAAGGACAAGGAGTCTTACATCCCGGGCGACACCGCCCTCCTGAGCCTGCAGGCGCCTTTTGCCGGGCAAGCCTGGGTCTCAGTCGAAGCCGCGGGCACCATCTTGAAGCAGTTTCCAATCCGGCTCGACGGCAATTCCGGTAAACTGGAACTGCCCGTCACCAGGGATTTCTATCCGAATGTCTGGGTCTCGGTACACCTGCTCCGCCCGGCGGGTGCGGGCGGAGTGCCCGCTGAGAAAGTGGCCTCCATCGAGCTCAGCGTGCAACGCCCGGACCTCGATCTCGAGGTGACCCCCGTGCTCAAACGCGCCGAAGTCGAACCCGGCGCCGACATCCTCGGGGAACTCTCCGTCCGAGTGCAGGGCCAACCGGTGCCGGACGCGGATGTCACCCTTTACGCCGTCGACGACGCGCTGCTGGTTGCCGGCGCTTGGAAGCCGCCGACCCTGTTCACTGACCGTTCGGACCGCCGGCCCAGAAACGTCACCACCTTCTCCAACCGTCTGGCCGCTCTCGAGGGCCAGATCGCAACCGATGCGCTCACCCAGAAAGGCTTCATCATCGGGGACGGGGACGACGACGCCTCGCTCGCCGGCAAAAAAAAGGTGCGCAAGGACTTTCTCCCCCTGGCGACGTGGCAGACGGGTCTGAGGACGGACGCCGCCGGCAAGCTGCGCATCCAATTCAAGGCGCCGGACAGTCTCACCCGTTACCGCCTTGTCGCCCTGGTCCAAACCCGCGAAAGCCAGTTCGGAGTCGGGCTCGCTTCCGTGGAGGTTGCCAAGTCCATCCAGATCGAACCCGCCCTTCCAAGGTTTTTGCGCGAAGGCGACGAGGTGGAACTCCGGGCCGTCGTGCGGCAAAAGAGCGACGCGAATCTCGATGTGGAGCTGCTCTGCCACACGTCCCTGACTCTGACGGGAAAACCCACCATCTCCCGCAGCCTTTCCCGAAACGCGCCGGCGGTGTTTGTGTTCAAGGCGAGGGTGGGGGACGCCACCAGCGCGAAAATCGGTTTCTCCACCAAAAGCGGTGCCGGGGACGCCGTTGAAATGGAGCTGCCTGTGTTTCCCCCAACCATCCTGCAGCATGAGATGGTGTTCGGCACGTTGCAGACAAACAGCGTGAGCGCTGGGATGAAGGAGCTGATCCCGGAAAAATGGGACAAGGCGCGCGGAGCGGTGACACTCAGCCTGTCAGCCTCCGAATGGCTGCCCCAACTCTCCGCCCTTCCCCTCATCCTAGATTATCCGCACGGCTGCGGAGAGCAAATCTCCACACGCGTGCTCGCCTACACCCTCATGGGGGACGTTCTCGCCTTTTTGCCTGATGACGGGGCGCACGAGCAGGTCTACCGCAAACGCGTGGAGTATGGTTTGGCAAAGCTCGGTGCGTGGCAGTTGCCGGACGGCGGGATTCCCTACTGGGGCGGCAGCCGTTACGAGAGTCCGTTTGTCACCGTCCACGCTTATTGGGCGGCCTTTCAAGCGGCGGCGCAGGAGTGGTCGGTGCCCGCAGACAAACTTGAGTTGCTCAAAAAGCGGGTCACGGAAGTCGCGTTGGGCAAGACCGGAGCAGATCCGGCCGTCCGCTGTTACGCGCTCATGGTCCTCTCCGAAGTGGACGCACAGATTGGCGTGTTTGAACCTGCGATCAAAGACCTCTATTTCCGGCGAGGAAAACTGCCGGGTGGCCGGTGGCTTTTTGAATCCGTGGGGGACGAAGCGCGCGCTTTTTTGGCGGTGGCCATGCACCGCTGGAACGTTCTGTCCGCGGAAAAGGAAACGTTGCTGCGGGAGATCAACCGCACCCTGCCGGAGCACTGGTTTGACCAGAGGACGTTTTCGTCCCCGGTGAGGGCGTCCGCCGTGCGTCAGTGGGCCGAGGCAACCATCCAGCCGGAGAAGTTCAAGGGCGCAGCCGGGCGGGCCGCCCTTGAGTCGGTTGCGGGCCGGCTGAAGGGAAGCCGGGGCCTTTCCACCCAGGAGAACTTCTGGACGCTGCTGACTTTCAAGACGCTGCTGGAGCTTGCCCAGGTGGATGCTCCCGCCTTTTTGGAGGCGCAACCCGCTCCGGTGGCCTTGTCTAAAAACAAGGCGTCGGCCCGCTGGTCCCCGGAACCCCTCGCCTCGGTCCGTACCTTTTCCCCTGCATTGCCGGGGACCTCGCTGACGGGGCTCACCTGCATGCTGGCGGCTGATTTTCGGATGCTGGCCGCCTCGGACGAGCAGCGCACCGATCGCGGCTTTCGCGTCGAGCGGGTCGTGGTGAACCGTACCGAGCCCAAGCGCAGAGGGACGCAGGACACCCCCTACCAACTGGGCGACGAACTGGGCGTCAGCTTCCGGATCCGCTCCGACCAGATGCAGTACTACGTCGCGCTGGAGGGCGAGCTGCCGGCTTGCTTTGAATCGGTCAACACGCGGCTGCCCTCGGCGTCTGGCGGGCAGCCTCCGGCCGACGCCAGGGACTCCTTCGTGCCGACACTTTCCAACGTGGAGCTGCGCGACAAAACCACCTGCTTCTACTTTGACGAGCTCCGGCCGGGCATGGCGGTTTTTGAGACCTCGGTGCGGGTGACTTCTGCGGGAACCTTCCACTGGCCGGCAACCCAGATCGCCCCCATGTATGACGGCCGGTTCTCCGGAACATCTGCCTCCAGCATGTGCTATGTTGTCGAGAAATGAGACGGTCGCCCTCTGCCTCCAGCGCGTGTTTCGGCACCGGCGCCTGGGTTGGGGCCTGACGCTGGCGGGGCTGCTGTGCGTCTATGTCTGGCTGGCGGTGGCTCCCTTGCCCCGGGCCCTGCGCAATGCCC
>CANJYI010000352.1 GCA_947478975.1 Chthoniobacteraceae bacterium | reverse complement strand
TCGCACCTTCATGACCTCGGATGTGTACGGCGCCGGTGCCGCCGACGACATGCTGGGCAAAGCGCTCAAGGGGGTTCCCCGGGATTCCTACTGTCTCGTGGGGATGATTGGGCACGACTTTTACAAGGGCGAACGGGCTGGCTCCAAGGGGTTCCCCCGCTTCACCGACCCAGCACTGCGCGGGCACGGGGACTACGCCGACTACATTGAAATGGCCACCGCCCGGGAGTTGGAGCGGTGCGGCACCGATTACTTTGACTGCCTCATGCTGCACAATCCGGACTTCACCGGCTTTAGCAGCGACGCGGTGTGGAAGGGCATGGAGCGGATGAAGACTTCCAAAATGGCGCACCAGTTGGGGGTGGCCCCGGGGCCGGCCAACGGCTTTACACTCGACCTGTTGCTTTGCTTCGAGCGGTTTGGGGCGCTGTTGGACTGGTCGATGGTGATTCTCAACCCGCTCGAACCCTGGCCGGGCAGGCTTTGCCTGGAGGCGGCTGAAAAGTTTGACGTGCGCCTCATCACCCGGGTGGTCGACCACGGCGGCCTTTTCCACGGGGACGTCAAACCGGGCCACGTTTTTGCACAGTACGACCACCGCAGCTACCGTCCGGCCGGCTGGGTGGAGGGGGGGTACGCCAAAATCGAGCGTATCCGGCACATTGCCAAAAACCGGGGGCTGTCGCTGCTGCAGTTGGCCTGTTTGTGGAATTTGTCCCACGCGCAGGTGCACAGCGTGATACCGACCTTGATTCAGGAGATTGGCGAGGGCGCCCGCTCGATCGAGTCCAAGGTGGACGATCTTGCCGCCCTGCCCGAAGGGAAGCTCAGCCCGGAGGAAGTGGCCGAGATCGCCGAGATCGGCAACAACAAGGGCTGCATGGAACTCAAGGGCGGCAACCCCTCCCATTCGGGCGAGGCGCTGCCGGACCGGTGGCAGTTGTCGGCCGAACTACTGGAGGTTGCCAAGCGGTGGGCGATTGAGCCGCAGCAGGATCTGGTCTGCACCCACACCCACGCGGCCTAGAGCGTGTTTGCTGCGGGGAGTTATCCGCAGATAATGCAGACTTTGTGGATGTGTTTAGGAAGGAGACATGTCCCCTGGTGTAGTGCCGGCGGTGAGCCGGCCTGAGCCGTCCGCCTGGATGTTCTCCGGGAAGGACAACTCGAGGGCTCTCGAGAAAAAATCCATAAATCTGAGATTCGGAGAGGCATCCGCAGATTACGCAGATCTCATAGATAAGAGGAAACCATAAGGTAGAGCTGTGAACTCTGTGACGCCATCTGTGGATCAATCCCCGTTCACTGAAGAGTCAGCGGGAAACGACGCTAGTGAACACACCCTAAAAGGCGGTCTGAAAGAGCGTCTGCCAGGCCCACCAAGCCGCTGCAAATAACGCCATCACCAGCAGGAAGAAAACCCACTTCCCTTCCTTGCGATCCCTTCGGCGCGCCCGGGGAGCCGCCACTGCTTCTGCGGCCAGGTACCGGGAGTCGGGCAACCGGACGTTTCCCCGGGTGCCGGGGCTCACAGCGTTGGAGAGGTAGGCCTCCCGCTGTTCCTTCTGCCGGTCAGCGGCGATCTGGGGCGCCGTCTTGATGAACCGTTCGGTGCGCTCCGTGTCGGCCTTGAGCTTCGACTCCAGTTCTGAAATCTCGCGCCGCCGCTTTTCAAACGGAGTTTCCTGCCGGGCTCCTTTGGCCTTCGACTGGCTTGCAGGCTTGCTAGAACGGAAAATCATAGCGCGATGAAACGGGCGGTATCGTTTAGGGTCTGGTGAAAAGCAGGGTCACGGGCGGGGAGCACAAAGGCCGCGCGTGGAACATTCGGGATTCGGTAGGGGAATCAGCGTGCCGTGCCCGAAATGAGGGCGATGAAAATAAGCACGCCGACCAAAACCAAGGGAAGGGTGAAGGCGAGGCCGGCCTTCAGCCAGTAAACAAAGTCCTTACCGCCCGCTTCGGCTCCGTACTGTGCCGCGTATCCGACTTCCATCGAGGAATCCGAGTGGTCCGTGTCCTGCGCGCCGATGCGGGGGATCGTCTTGTTGTAGACGTTCTTTGCATCATCAAGCGCGCTCATTGCGCGGGTCAGCTCGTCGCGGACGTCGCTGCCTTCGAGCACACGCAGGTCCAGACTCTTGAAATAGTCGAGGTGCAGGCTGAAACTTTCCCGGGCGCTCCGCAGCATCTCCTCGCGGCGCTGGGAATCGGACTCCTCCCGCTCGATGTAGACCAGCGCGCGGGTAAACTTCTCGATCATCTCGGTCCGGCCCATCTGGAGCTGCTCCTGCTTGAGGCTAAGCTCCTCGAGTTCCCGTTTTTGGCGTTCGATGGAGTCCTGCTGGCGCTTCAACGACAGGAGCTGTTCCTGGGCTTTTTGTACCTGGGAATCCAAGTGCTCGGGAGACACGTCGTCTTCCGATAAATCAAAGGAGTCTTGCGAAGAGCGTGGGCGGTCTACCATGGGTGGAGTGGGTTGAAATCTAATCGCACACGCCCTGCGGGTGCGCGAGATCTTTCACTAGAAAGAGTGCTCCTTTTTCCGGGGAGCCGGCCGGCCAAACCCCGGCACCCCTTTTTGGCCAACCGCCGCCCGGGGTGCCGGCCCAACGCGCAGCGTTTGCTACCCTCCCGAAGGCGGCTGGCGCAGCTCCAAAAAGACGATGATCGAGGGGTTGCCCACCGCCGTGTAGTGCCCCGTGAAGGAAAGCTTCCCGGACCCCTGGTGCACCCTGAAGGCGGCGATGTTGTCGCCCCTCTGGTTGCAGGAATACAGAAACCGGCCGCTTGGATCGAAGTTGAAGCTGCGCGGATAATTTCCACGCGTCCACTCCTCTCCGACAAACCGCAGCAGTCCGTTTTTCCCCACCGAAAAGACTGAGATGCTGTCGTGAAGCCGGTTGCCCGCATACAAAAACCTCCCGTCCCCCGACACCATGATTTCCGAGCAAAAGTTGCTGCCGACGAAGCCGGGCGGCAGGCTTGAGATGGTTTGGCGGTGGGAAAGTCGCCCCAGCGCCGCGTCATACTCAAACAGCACGATGTTGGAGCCCTCCTCCTGCAGGGAGTACAGCCAGTTTTGCTTGGGATGAAAGTAGAAGTGGCGCGGTCCGTCTCCTGGCGGCAGCGAGACCGATGGGGGATTGTTCGGGGTGAGGACGCCGGCGCGGTCGTCAAACTTTGAGATAAAAATCCGGTCCAGCCCCAGGTCGGAGTGGAGTACGAACTTTCCCGACGGGTCCGACAGGATCATGTGGGCGTGGGTCCGGTCGTGGCCGCTGAAGGCAAAGCTGCCCGCGGGCGCGTTGGTGGCAGTCTTGGGTCCGATGGTGCCTTCGTCATTTTTGACGTCGGACGGCTCTCCGAGGCTGCCATCGGGGAGAACGGGCAGAACGGCGACAGAGCCGCCAAAATAATTGGCCACAAGCACGAACCGTCCGGAGGGATGCAGGCTGAGGTAGGTCGGGCCTGCCCCACCGGAACGGACGGTGTTGAGGAGCTTGAGCTGGCCGTCGGCGGGATTGACGGCAAAGGAGCTGAGCGTGCCCTCGGCGCCGGCGCCCGTCTTGTCGGTTTCGTTTGCAGAATAAAGGCGGGTGCCCG
>CANJYI010000351.1 GCA_947478975.1 Chthoniobacteraceae bacterium | reverse complement strand
CCACCGCGGCCCCTGGTCCGAACACGGAGAAAACAACGACTTTGTCCTCCAGTCTCGGCGCTCCAGAGACCGGATGGCCATTTCCGCAGACGCCCCGCGGGTTTTCTTACGCTAGGGCATGTTCGCTGCGGAAATAACGGCCCCCGCCCCAAAGCCGGATCCGCAGATCACAGATGTTACTGAAAGTTTCTAATCTGTTAAATCTGTGACATCTGCGGATAGTTCTCCGAACAAGACTCCACCCCTTTTTCCATGTCACTCGCAGCCACGGACGCACTCCCTTTGCTCGAACAGGCCCACGCGCAAAACCGGCTCGCCCACGCCTACCTGATCACCGGTCCCAAGGGCGCTGGAAAAAGGCAGCTCGTTCTGGGCCTTTGCGCCCGGTTGCTCGGCTGCCCCCCCGGGGAAACCCTTTCCCACCCCGACCTTCATTCCCTCGCGCCCGAATCCAAGTCCCGTAAAATCACGACGGACCAGATGCGCGAGCTCGAGGGCAAGATTCATGTCCGCTCACTGCGCGGAGGCGCCAAGGCGGCGCTCATTTTTGATGCGGACCGGCTGGTCCCGGCCGCCGCAAACGCCTTTTTGAAGACGCTCGAGGAGCCCCCTCCCGGAACCCACATCTTTCTGCTGAGCGAACAACCCGAGCAGCTGCTGGAAACCATCCTTTCGCGCTGCGTCCAGATCACCCTCAGGGCGACGGAGCATCCTGAACCGACGCCGGCCGAGTCGGGGGTCGCCCAGTTGCTCTGCGCCTTTTTCACCGGCAAAAAACCCAACTTGACGGGCGGACTCTGGCTCGCCCAACAGCTTCAGGGCCTTCTTGCCCAAATGAAGGAGTCCCTTAGCGACGGGATGGAGGCCGAGTTCAAGGCGGAGGAAAAACGCTACAAAACGGTCGTGGATCCCAAGTGGCTCGAACAGCTCGAGGAAAGTTACGCGGCCCGGACCGAGGCCGCCTACATCGGAGAACGCAACCGTATGATGGAGGTGCTCGAAGCCTTCTGGGCGGACGTCCTTTTGACCCAAAACGAGCGCCCTGCCCGCCATCTTCCCCTCTGTGCGGAACATGCCACCCGGCTGGCCGGTGTCCTCCACCCTTCGGACATTCTGAGCCGCGTCGAGGCGCTCGGCAAAATGCGCGACCAGCTTGGCAGAAGCGGCGTAAGCGAACCCCTCGCGCTCGAACACGGCATCCTCTGCGGCTTCGCCCCAGAACCCGCCGGGTAGCCGGGATCAGCGCGGCCCAAGCTCGCGACTGAGCCGGCCGCTGAGAGGCAGGGCGACAAGCCACGCGATCGCAACGTGCAGCAGCACCAGCACGTCAAAGGCGTACCCATGCCCCAGCCAGGACAGGCCGCTGCCCCCGCTCATCGCCCCCTTGAGCCAGCCACCAAACACGGCGCCCGCCGCTCCTCCGACCCCCGCAATGCTCCAGTGCACGGCCATCGCGACGGTGCGCCCCTCCTCGAGGGTGCAGATCTGGGTGAGCCGGAACTGGCACAAAAACGCACCCGTCAAAAAGGCACCCTGCGCGAGCGCAGCCACCGCCATCCACACGACCGCCGCCGGCCAGACATGCCCGCCCACGACCCACTCTCCGGGCGCGGCCAGCCACCACGCCATCATCGACACGGGCGCCCACACCAGCAGTCGCCGCAACACGGCAGCCGCCCCCGCCCGGTCCATCCACGGACCGAGAATCCCGGTAAAAAGACCCGCCCCGAGAGCTGCCGCAATGAAGATCAGCGAAGCCTGAAAATAGGTCGCTCCAAAACTTTCCCTCAGGTGGACCATGCTGAAGAAACCCGGCATCGCCAACGTGTAGCCCAGCAACGACTGGGCAGCGGTCCACACGGCCATGAGGAGCGTCAGGGTCAGAAACCCCCTCACCCGGAAGGGCGCCCGCAGCCGCTCGAACACGCTCCCCCACAGCGGCGGCGTCTTCCGAACCGGCTCGTCCACATAACAATGCACCAGAATATCCGCGATCCCACAAACAGAGCACAAGGCAAACACCCACTGAAACCCGGCCAGGGAACCCTTCCACTCCGGCCGGTCCAACACCCAACCGTACAGGGCCGTCCCAAGGATTAGCCCCAGGGAAAGCACCCGCTGCCGCACCGCCCAAAACCTGCCCGCAGAATGCGCAGGCACTAGGTCGGCCATCCAACTCGTCCACGAGGCCGTCCCCAAATTCGCCAGCAGGTTGCTCAGCCCCAATGCCGCGATCAAATACAACGCCATCCGGCTTTTGGCCTCTGGAAACAGCCAGGGTAGCACGGCGGGGGCGGCCCAAAGCACCCGGTGGGCGATTGTCACCACCGCCCACATCGTTTTGCGCCGTCCGAGACCCTCGGCCAAAAAGGCGGCCGGAATCTGCGCAAGCATCGCCACCTGCCAGGCGGCGGACAAAATACCCAGCTGCGTCGAAGTCGCCTCCACCGCCTGCATCAAAAGCGGAAGCGGCGCGCCTAGGGGTCCGCAGATCCAGAACATGCCGAAAAAGCCGGCGGCAATATTAAGACGCAACGAACGCTCCATGGGAAAAGCCTCCAGCAGAAACGCGTCCTTCCCGCGCGGAAAGCCTATTCAGCGCCCTGAACCCGATTTGGGCGCCCACCGGGAGCCCGCCAAAGACATCCTCCTCCTTAGAACCCCGCTCAAGCCACGAAGCGGCTCGATCCGGTCAGGACGCTGAGCGCCGCGTCGGACAGCACGTTGGCCTGCGTACGCACGGCCAGCGCCCCCTGCGTCAGCACATCCGTGCGCACAAGAGCGTTCACCGCCCGCGCCACATCCGTATCTCCCACCACGCTCGCCGCCGCCTCCGTTCCGAGCGCCACTCCTCGCGCATGCGCCACCCCTCTCTCCAGACGGCTGCGTTGCGCCCCGTTGGACGCCATTTTTTGCGCGATGTCAGCCAGCAGGTTCTCAAATCCAATCGCCCCCATCACCGTCGGATCCATCACATCCGCAGGCGTTGAAACATACACCGTTGCAGGATCCCGCCCCGGGGCGCTCGCGGCAGAGGTCGTCCCAAGCACGTAGCGCCAAGTCGGCTCTGTTGAAAAATCGCTCTGCGTCAGGTCCATAGTGCGTTTTCCGTCCGCGCTCAACGCCACCCGCAGCGTCGTGCGCGCGCCGGAAACATACATGAGGCTCTTCCCGTTAAAACTCGCCTGCCGTGTGTCCCAAATCTCATCGGCCAACTTGGTGAACTCAGCCATGTAGTTTTCCAAATCAGGCTGCGCCCCGGTGTCTGGATCGGCGCTTGACTGCAACGGGTCCTGCATCAGCGTGGCCAGCTCGTCCATGCGTGCCACGTTCTTATAGATGTGTTGCAGCGCGCCGGCCTGCGCATCCAAAAACGAAATGGCGTTCACCATTCCCGCCGCAATCGAACGCTCCCGGGTTACCGTCGTGCGTAGCTTGTAGACGAACGAGGCCGACCCGGTGTCTTCGGGTTGCGCCACACCACTGGAGAGCTGCGCAACCGTCGCACTTTTCACCTTTGTCTGCGTGTTCAGATCCATTGCCGAACTGCGCAGAGATTGGTAGGCGGTGTTTAATGTGATCATAAAAAATGTGGGCCTGTTGGGGTTT
>CANJYI010000350.1 GCA_947478975.1 Chthoniobacteraceae bacterium | reverse complement strand
GAAGGCTGCAGGGCTGTAATTCAACCAGGACTGGACTGTGACTTAGGTATGCTCCAGCGGTGTTGAGTCCCTTATTCAGAGATCCTTTATTCAGAGCCTCGTTCAGAAACCACCCACAGTCTTTCCAACCCAGCGCAATCCGCCCACGCCCCTCCGCCTCGGCTTCGATCCGCCTCCTCTTTCCCAGACCTTCCCGTCTCTGTTTCTTTTGATCTCCGTCTCTCTGCGTCCCCGCAACCCTACTGCCATGAAGCTGCTCCGCTCCCTTTCCCCCTCCCCCGCGGCCCACGGCGCTCCACACCGCCCGGCTTCCCTCCAGAAGCCCCGCTTCGCTCTGCGCAGGTCACGCCCCGCTTTGACGGCGCTCGCAGCGCTCGCCTCCCTGCTGGCCTCGCCCCTGCTGCCCCTGGGCCACCCCCTCCGGGCCGCAGGCGAGCCCGACCCAAGCCAGGTGACCATCGCCGTGGCCAGGCTGCTGGAAAACGTTCACTATTCCAAACTGCGGCTCGACGACGCCATGTCCAAGCGGCTGCTGCGGAACTATCTGGATGCCCTAGATTACAATCACATCTTTTTCACCCAGGAGGATGTGCGCGGCTTTTCAACGCAGTGGGAGGACAAGCTCGACGACGAGATCCTCGCCGGCCGCACCCTCGCAGCCCACCAGATCTACGACCTCTTCCGCAAGCGCGCAGAGGAGCGCGTCGCCCAGGCCAAGGACCTGCTTAAAACCGAGCTGAGCTTTTCGGAGGAGCGTTCGGTGGAGTTCAACCGCCAGAAGGTCCCGTGGCCCGCCGACGACAACGAAGCCCGCCAGCTCTGGCGCGACCGGATCACCTCCGAACTCCTCCAGGAGCGGCTCGCCAAGAAAAAGACCGACCCGGTCCAAAACATCGGCAAACGCTACGACCAGTTCCTCCGCAACCTGCAGGAACAAACCTCCGAGGACGTCGTCAAAACCTTCCTCCTCTGCCTTGCCCAGACCTACGACCCGCATTCGGAATACCTGAGCAAGAACGACCTCGAACAGTTTAGCATCAACATGCGGCTCTCCCTGTTCGGGATCGGGGCCAAGCTCCGCTCCGAGGACGGCTATGCCAAAATCATGGAGCTTGTCCCGGGCGGCCCAGCACTCAAGGGCGGCAAAATGAAGGTGGGTGACCGGATCGTTGCCGTCGCCCAGGGCGACAAGGAGTTCGTCGACTGCGTCGACCTCAAGCTCGACAAGGTCGTCAACATGATCCGCGGCAAGAAGGACACCCTCGTACGAATCCAGGTCATCCCCGTCGACGGCACGCCCGGCTCGGAACGCACCACCATCGAAATCAAACGCGACGAGGTGAAACTCAAGGACGAGGAAGCGCGCGGCGAGCTCCTCGAATGGACCCGGCCCAACGGGCAGACCATGAAGCTGGGGGTCATCGTGCTCCCCTCCTTCTACGGGGACCCAGAGCGCAACCAGAATCCAAACGCCAAAAGCACCACCCGCGACGTGCTGGCGCTGCTCAACCGGCTCAAGCAGGAGGGCATCCAAGGGCTGGTGATGGACCTGCGCAGGGATGGCGGCGGCTTTCTGGACGAGGCGGTCAACCTGACGGGCCTCTTCATCAAGAAGGGCCCCGTGGTGCAGGCGCGCAGCTGGAACGGCGAGGTGGCCGTCTCCCGCGACAAGGACCCGACCATCGCCTACGACGGACCCATGCTGGTGCTGGTCAACCGGCAAAGCGCCTCCGCCAGCGAGATCTTTGCCGGCGCCATGCAGGACTACGGCCGCGCCGTGGTCGTCGGCGACTCGAAGACCTTCGGCAAGGGCACCGTCCAGCAGATGATCGAACTGAGCCGCGCCGTGCCCTTCCTCGCCAACGGGACGGATGCGGGTGCCGTCAAACTCACCATCCAGAAGTTCTACCGCGTCGCGGGTGGTTCCACCCAGTTGCGCGGGGTCGAGAGCGACATCACGCTGCCCTCGGTTTTCGACCAGCCCGAGCTGGGCGAGGAGTCGCTCAAGGATCCGTTGCCCTACGACACCTTTTCCGCAGTGGACTTTGACAAGTGGGACAAGCCGCTGCACCTGGACGAGTTGCGTCGCCGCGCCCAGACCCGCATCCCTCAGAACCCCGAGTTCGCCTACGTTCTGGAGGACCTGGACAGGATCCGGAAGCGTACGGCTGAAAACCGGATATCGCTGAGCGAAAAGGTCCGTCAGGCCGAACTCGACGAGGACAAGGCCCGGAAGGAAAACCGGGATCTGGAGCGCGAGGCGCGTACCAAGGACAAGGATCCCAAGGTTTACCGGCTCACCCTCGACAACGTGTCCAAAAAGGAACTGGTGGCGGTGAAGTTTGTGGAGCCCAAGACCCCCAAGGACGGCGCGGCACCCACTCCGGAAGACGAGGACGCCCCCACCAGCGACGCTGTGTCCGAGCCGCAAAAGGACAAGGACGGCAAGCCCGTCTTCAAAAGCGCCCCCATCCGCTACGACCCAGTCAAGCAAGAGACCCTCAACCTGTTGGGCGATCTGGTGGACCTCACCAAACTGGACGGCTCGACTACGGCCAAGAAAAAGTAGGGTTCCTCGCTGTTTTCGGCAGGTAGCTTTTTACTCACGCAGGATAGGCCGGGCAGTCATCCACAGATGGCTCAGATTTCCGCAGATGTTTTTAGGGTTTCCACTCAACTGCCCAATCAGAGGAGTCTGCGGATAGTTGCCTTAATCATCGGTCCATAGGATTTAGTGAGGTGAGCCGGCGGAAAGGTCATTGCGACCTCCAGATCAGCAGCCATTCACTCCTCATGGCCTTTCGCGGCGTGTCATGTCTCGCCTCTCGGAACCTCTCCCCCACTAAAAGTAGCGAGGAATCAAAAGCAGTAGAGCAATCCACTGATTCAGATTTATATCCGCGGCTGCCCCCCACAGATTTGAGAGATGGCAGGCGACCGCCAGGGGCACCCGTGCTCTCCATTTCACTGTCGACCGCAGTTTGGAGGGTTTTGTCGAGACTGGAGGCTTCGCTCGTGACGTTGTCGGTGTTTGCAAGCTCGGTCTCGACGCTCACACTGAACTGGTGACTGCTGTAGCCGGGAAGTCCCAGCCTTTTGCTGTAGTTGGCGATGATTCTGATTGCGATAGGGTTGCGTTTGGTGGCATCCGGCCAGCAAAAAAGCCCGTCGGCGAGGACGGGCGAGTTGTTGACGGACCTTGTTGGGTTGTTGGAGAGCGAAAAAACCTGCGCAAGGAACAAAAAGTGGAACCGGTCCCATTTTTCTGATCAGCGTCTGCGGGACTGGCCCTTGAGGACTTTCTCGGCCACCACGGAGACAGCCACAACGATCGCGCTGACCCGCGCTTTGTTTCCCCCGCAACATGGTCTTCCACCTCCTTTTTGAGGAAAATTGCGGGCTTCAATAGCGAAACCGCGCCTCAGGTGACTATACCCTAACCCTACTTCGCGAACTGGAGAGGTTAAAAATAGCTAAACCTCTCATTTTCAGTCTTTGTGCTTAAAAGGTCGGCACTACACGTTTTCTCAGTTCAAATTCGAGTCGGGCCTGTGGATCTTCGGCGGTGCCTGCTCAGGAAGCGTCAAATTCATTTGGTCCAGAAGCAGG
>CANJYI010000349.1 GCA_947478975.1 Chthoniobacteraceae bacterium | reverse complement strand
GAAGCGTGACCTCCTTGCGCACCCAGAAAACTCCCCCGGATTTTGCGCCAAACTGCGCCCACCTTCCCGGAAGTGTGACGGTTTTCCAATCGGCGCTGTCGAGCGCTGGATCCGCCCAGCCGCGCGCAGCCTCGGAGACCTGAGGCGGCCTCACTCCGTTTTTGGCCTCCCAGGCGTCGCGCCTGGCTATGAAGTTACTATTCTCCTCGTCCTGAGCCTGAATCTGCGCAATTTCCTCCTCAGCCCTCCCGGCCAGCACGGGCACCGTCTTGAGCGCCTCCAGCCTTGTCCAGGCCTCCGCAGGTGTGCCACCGACGGAGCTGTGCAGGAGGCCGATCGGAATCTGCAGGGCGCGCTGAAGCTCGCGCCCAAAAAAGTAGGCCGCACCCGAAAAGGTCGCAACGGTCTGCGGCGAACACGCACTCCATTGCCCTTTCACATCGCTGGCAGGGGCGAGCACCGGATTTTGTGCGACAGAAAACAGGCGAATGGTCGGGTAATTCGCATCGGCAACCTCCTTGCCGCCATCAACCGAATCGCGAACCGACATCCCCATGTTTGACTGCCCCGAGCAAAGCCACACATCGCCGACGAGCACGTCGCGCACCACGAGGCTGCCCGCCTTCAGCTCACGTGGCTCCCCGCTTGCGGCAAGCGGATCGAGCTTTGCCATCCACTTGCCGGTTGCGTCCGCCTTCGCCGTTTTTTTCTGTCCGGCAAACTCCACAACAACGTCCGCCCCGGCCTCCGCCCAGCCCCAGACGGGCACCGCCGCATCGCGCTGCAGGACCATGTGGTCGGCAAAGAGGGCCGGCAGCTTCAGTTCGACAGCGCGCAGCGGTGCAAACGGCACCAGTAGCAGTGACGCAAGGAGGGTTGGTGTTTTCATGTGTCAGGGGATCGGGGCAATGAGCAGGATAAATTCGCGGTTCACTTTGCGAGGAAAAGATCGCTCTGCACGATCGCGTCGATGAGCGAACGGAGGCCGTAATCCGTAGAGCGGGTTTGGGCAACGATGCGGGCAATCTCCCGGCGATCGGAGTAGTGCCCCTCGGAGCCGGTGCCGTACATCAGGAGTTGGCGGACCATGTTCGTGGCCAGGGCTTCGGGCTTGCGCAGGACGAGTGCCTGGAAACCGGCAAGGTCCTTAAAGGCCTCTCCAGACGGGAGCTGTCCCGAAGGATCCACGGGCTGATTGAGCTGGATGCGGGGACTCCAGCCAGAGGCAAACTCAAAGACGACTGGTGTGTCGCCGCCCTGCCGCGAGCGGTAGCGGTCGCGAAAACCGCCGATGACATCGAAGCTCTCCAGGGCAAACCCGGCAGGATCCATTTTGGCGTGGCATCCAGCGCAGCGGGAGTCGGCCCGGTGCTTCTCCAGCTGTTCGCGGATGGTCGTTGCACCACGGGTATCGGGCTCTATGGCGGGCACGCCTGCTGGCGGTGGCGGGATGGGATTGCCCAGGAGGCGTTCATTGATCCAGGCGCCGCGTGTGACGGGGGAGGTCACTGTGCCGTTGGCGGTGACCTTCAAAACGGCGGCCTGCGTGAGGAAGGGCCCGCGCACGCTCCCCTCCGGCAACGGCACGCGGCGGATGGTGCAACCGCTGACGCCGGAAATGCCGTAATGATCGGCGAGGCTTTGATTCAGCATGGCAAAGCGGGATTGCACCAGATGCGTGACGCTCAGGTTATGCGCAATCAATTCGCGCAAATAGGCGCGGCTCTCGGCCAGCATGCTCTCCTTCAAATGCTCTCGCGCCTCGGGATAGAGCTTTGTGTCCGGCTCTGTGGCGTCGATCTTCCGGAGGTCCAGCCACTGATCGGCGAAGTCGGCGATGAAACGGTCGGAGCGGGGATCGGAGAGGAGGCGGTCTGTCTGCCTTTTGAGGTTCTGTGGAAGATGCAGAAGGCCCTCGTTGGCGAGTCCTATGAGCTCCTCATCGGGGATGCTGTTCCAAAACCATAGGGCGAGTCGTTCGGCGATTGCTCTGTCATTCAGTTGTTTTTGACGGCCGCTGTTTTCGGGTTCCACACTCTCACCGACAAAAAGGAAGTCCGTGGAACAGAGGGCGGTCTTGCACGCTTCCTTCATTGCGTCCTCAAAGCACGCGTGCCCAGCCAACTCGCGCAGTACGATCTGCGCATAGGCCTGCACCTCCTCCTCCGACACCGGACGGCGAAATGCACGAGGAAGGAACTCCGCGAGCAGTCGCCTCGCGTCCTGCTGCGGATACTCGCTGAACACGCTCTCTAAGGGGGGCTCTTTCTCCTCCTTGCCAAGCTCGCTATTGCCGGGCCGGGTTCCTCCGTTGCGTGAACGCTGCTTGACCGGGTCCCGTTTCGGCGCGAGGACGCCGGCATCATTGGCCACAACGCGGATCGGCAGCCCGCCGAAGATGGACGTGTGGCTGCGTGGCGGCCATTGGTCGAACAGAGGGCCTTCCACCTCGAACCAGTCCAGCGCGATGCCGGGACCCGAATGGACCGCGCACGAGCCCGGCCACTGGGAAGCCCAGCGTCCGGTGTTTTTCTCATAACCGGTTGGGGTTCCCATCTGGAAGAGGAGCTCCTCGTTCACATCAAACCAGCCGCTGAATTCGTGCACGCGACTTTCCAGCGAGGGAACATCGAACATCCCGAGCCGGCGCGCCGGTGAATGCACGAAGCGCGGCCCGTCGGACGGAAGCCATACGGACAGCATGAAGGATTCGTTGCGGTGCGGCGGCTCCACCTCGCCACGTTCCCACCAGAAACCCCAGGCGGCGGTGCGTATCCGATATGTCCCGGCGTAAACCGGTGAAAACTGCATGGTCATGGTAAATGTGCGCTCGCTGGGACCGGTGAAATAGCCGATTGCCCCCTGGTATTCGCGGAGCTTGCTCCCGAGCGCCTCGTTGCGCCGTTTCACCTCCGCCGAACCCTTCGCGCCCCAAAGATCTTTGTCGGGCGCGGGCAGCGGCAGCAAAGGATCGAACTGCTTGTCCTTTAGCAGCACGGCATCACCCCGGGCGACCCAGTTCCAGTTCTCCGAGCCGCTGGCTCCGCCATAGCGCTTGCGCAAAACCGGCGGCGGCGTGCTGCGGGTGGCAATGGCGGCAGTGAGCGCGAGGTCGGCCGCATCCATGAACTGGTTCAGATGAACGTTAGACAGATCCAGCGCCTGTCCCATCTTGTTGTAGCCGTGACGGTGCTCGTCCTCGGGCAGCAATTGCTTGATCCGCAGGCCAGGAAGATGCAGCAGGTCGCGCAACGCGTTCTCGTATTCCTGCGCGGAAAGACGGCGAAACAGCGCACGCCCGGTCTTCGCGATGCGCGTCGCATCCGAATCGTGCAGGCGGCCATCAAGCACCTTCAGCGCCCCGGCGCTTTCCATTTCGGAGGGACGTTCGCGGCGCGAAATCGGCGGCATTTCACCAGCGGCAATCCGGTCATGCACCTGCGCCCATTTATCGAAACGCCCGCGCGCATCGAACTGGAAAGGCAGCGACTCGAGATCGAGCCCGCCCTTCTTCCTCGTTGAGTCGTGGCAGTCGAAGCAATGCGTCTCCAGATAGCCGCGTAGGTCCGCTTCGGCCAGGCTGAGCGTGGAGGTCGCAAGAAGAATGATAAGCGGAATGCGCACGGTTAGAG
>CANJYI010000348.1 GCA_947478975.1 Chthoniobacteraceae bacterium | reverse complement strand
GGCCGGAAAAACCCCTCGGGAATCGACTTTCAGCGAATGACACTCCGCCTGGAACCCGGCGGCTGCAGGGTCCTTGCCACATACCTCTGGCGCGGAAGGGAATGGCACGTGCGCCTACACTACAACGTCCAGGTCCAGGGAGGGCGCCTGCAACTTCAGGCAGACTCGGGAAGTCTTGGCCGGGTCAAGCTTGGGCCATACTGGATCAAATACTTACAGCCCCCCCTGCTCAAGCTGTTGCCCCTGCTCAAAAAGGAGACCGTGTTGCTTAACCGCCTTGAAAATATCCGACTGGAGCCGGCCCGCGCCTTTTTGAGGGTGCGTGCTTCTACCCCCTCACTCGCGCCCTGATCCGAGGCCGAACCCAAGGAGGTGTTCTCTAAAAAAAGAGCCGCTCCACATTCCGCTCGAGAATGTCCCCCAGTGCGCCCGGAGTCAGGCCGCGATCTGCGGCGAGTGCGTCGAGGCAAAGGCGCAGGTTGAGCGGGTGGTTTAGCTGGCGGCCTTCGGGGGCCGCAAGGGCGAGGAGTGCCGCGTCGGGCGGCGGCGGCATGTCTGGGGAATCGGTCTCGATCAGAATCCGTTCCAAAGGAATATCGCGGAACATTCTGCGCACATTTGCTTTGCGCGGATGCAAAAAGGCGGGGGAAAACGAAAAGCGGGCGCCTGCCTGTACCCAGCGCGGGATCATTTCTGCGGGGCCGGCGTAGCTGTGCAGCAAAAGGCCCCGGTCGGACGGGGGGCAGTCGCGCACCGCGCCGGCGAGTTCAGGCCAAGCCTTCAGGCAATGCAGTGTGACCGGACGGGCAAGGCGCCTACTGAGCTCGAGGTGTGCGCGCAGCACCGCGAGTTGGTCCGCCAAGTCTGGCGAGGGCATCCAGCGGTCGAGACCTGTCTCGCCAATACTGGCAGAGGGCCTTGCCACCAGAAACGCCTCGAGGATCGCAAGCCAGTTGGCAGAACGCTCCGCCTGCCACCAGGGGTGCAGACCAAATGCGGCCTCCGCCCCGCCGATGCGTCCCGCCAAAGCGGCGACAGCGGGCCAGTCTGATTCGCGCGTTCCATTGATGATCCAACGGCGGATTCCGGCGCTCCGGCACTGTTCCAAGGCGCGGTCAAGGTGCGGAGCAAGGCGAGGATCCTGCAGGTGGCAGTGGGCGTCGGTGAGGTTCACCGGTTGTGTTGGGCGAAGGCTTTCATGGCGGCTTCCACCTGCGTGAGGCCGTGCAAACGGGTGGGGGTGATGCGCCGCTCAAACCCGGCGTCCGCCACAATGGAGCAGGAAAAGGAGGCGATTTCCTCCGGTGTAGACCCAGTGTAGCAATCCACCAGCAACGAGGCTAGGCCTCGTACCATCTGGGACTCGGAGTCGACCTCAAACCAGCAGCGGCCTTCCCGGACGGTGGGAACGAGCCAGACCTTGGTGGCGCAGCCCTGTACGCGGCAGGAATCCACACGGTGTTCCGCGCCGAGCGAAGAGCGGGCGCGGACGCGGTCTTGCACGAAGGAAAGGCGCTCGTGGGAGTCCTCAAACTGGAGCAGGGTCTGGACAAGTTGATGCTGTCGCTCGGACGGAGACATGCCCTTATCATGCGCAAGCGGCGGCCGAGGGAAAGAGCGTTGCCACGGCGGGCCGGATCTCCACAATGGGGGGATGAAGTACAGGCGCTTTGGAAAAACCGAATTACAGATGCCCGTTTTTTCGTGCGGCGGGATGCGCTTCCAGCAGAGCTGGGAGGATCTGCCCGCAGAAAAGGTGGAGGAATCGGTGCAGCGCAACCTGGAGGCGACGGTTCTGCGTTCGCTGGAGCTGGGGATCAACCATATAGAGACGGCCCGTGGCTACGGAACCTCCGAGATGCAGCTGGGCTGGCTTCTGCCAAAGTTGCCGCGCGAAAAGATGATTGTGCAAACCAAGGTGGAGCCGATGGCGGACCCGGCAAAGTTCCGGGGCACCTTTGAGCAGTCGATGCGCAATCTTCAGCTCGACCACGTCGAATTGCTTTCGCTCCACGGGATCAACGATGAGCAGACCCTGGAGTGGGCGATCCGCCCCGGGGGCTGTCTGGAGATGGCGCGGCAGTTGCAAAAGGAGGGGCATTGCCGGCATGTGGGGTTCAGCACGCACGCGACCAACAACCTGATCCTCAGGGCGATCGAGACAGACGGGTTCGACTACGTCAATGTACACTGGTACTTCGTCAACGAGCTGAACTGGTCGTCCATCCAGGCCGCCACCGCGCGGGACATGGGGGTCTTTATCATCAGCCCCACGGACAAGGGCGGGATGCTGTACGCGCCGCCCGCAGGTTTGATGGAGATGTGCTCCCCGCTTTCGCCGATGGCTTTCAACAACCTCTGGTGTCTGGCGCGGCCCGAAGTGCACACGCTTTCTGTGGGGGCGGCGCGCCCCGGGGACTTCGATGCGCACGTGCATTCGCTGGAATGGTACGACCGCGCGGCGGAGATGGTTGGTCCCGTCGAGGAGCGTTTGCGCGCGCGGATGGCGGAGGTTCTCGGAAGCGAATGGTGCAGCCACTGGGCCGAAGGGCTTCCCAACTATGTTCAGGTTCCGGGCGAAGTGAACCTGCAGGAAATTCTCCGGCTGTGGACCTATGCGAAGGGGCTGGATCTGACCGACTGGGGCCGGATGCGCTACAATCTCATGGGCAATGCGGGGCACTGGTTTCCCGGCGCCAACGCCGGAAAGGCCGATGCGGCGGCCATCTACAAGAGCGTTGGTGCGTACCGGTTTGCGGACAAGCTCGGCGAGATTCTTGCGGATGCGCACGCGCTGCTGGTGGAGGCCCCGAAAAAGCGCCTGAGCGAAGGCGGCTAGCGCGGGGTTGGAGCGAAGGGGCGTCCCTTGGTGGTTTGTTGGGACGCCCCTGCAGGGCTTTTTCCTTTGGGGGCGGGGTTCCCACGGCGTTGCCGTGGGCTGGCAAGGGAAATGCACCTTCGGTGCGCCGGAAAGGGACGCCCCAAACCAAACGGTCCGCCCCCACACGCACCCGCCCCAACAGGGCACGCCGTTGATAGCCCATGGCAACGCCGTGGGAAATGCCGCCCCCACCGGGACACGCCCGCTCCATCAACCCCGCCGCACGATGCCCGTAATACTCTCGAGGCAGTCCCAACAGCTATGATTTCAACAACCTTAGGCAGTTGAATTAATGCCCGCTGGCTCTGGCCTTTATTTTCTCGATGCGAAACAGGATGAGCTCAACGAGCGGTTTGGGGAGGAAGAGCCGCGTGAACCGGTACACGTTCCCGTTCGGATCCCGGAAATCACTGTCTAGCTGGACAATACTGCCCTTGTAGGTTCTGTGCCGCACATCGGCCGTGGTAAGTGCCTTGGCGCGACTGTTGATAAAGTCGTACATTCGATACTTGGAATCGTTCAACATGTAATGCTCCTGGATTTTCTTGGCCTGCGCAGCATAGAGCTGGACGGCAACCACCTGGTCCGCCTTGTCCGCGACTAGGTGGATTTCGTTAACCCAAGTTTCTCAAAACCGTACCCGGATTCCGGTTTTTTGCCATTTTTTTGATCGCGTAAAATCATAAGTCGTTCAAAATCAACCGTTTCATTTTCGGAAGGCAAAATGTAGTGCCTAATTCTTACATGAATGGTTGCTTTTTTGC
>CANJYI010000347.1 GCA_947478975.1 Chthoniobacteraceae bacterium | reverse complement strand
GTCCAGATCACCTTTGGCGACGAGCGCTGCGTTCCAGCTGACAACCCGGACAGCAATTTCCACATGGCTTTCGAGGCGCTCCTTTGCAGGGTTCCCCTGCCAGTGGGAAACGTCTTTCAGATCCAAGGCCACATCGATCCAAACGAGGCAGCCGCCCAGTGCGAAGCCCAGCTTGCCGCCGTTGCCAGTCGGATGGGCGAGCCCGTCTACCGCCACGATCTCCTGCTCCTCGGCTTGGGTGAGGACGGCCACACCGCCTCTCTTTTCCCCGGTTCCCCCGCTTTGGACGAGACGCAACGCCTCGTCATCGCGACCACCGGACCCAAGCCTCCGCCCCAGCGCGTGACCTTCACCTACCCCCTGCTCAACGCCTCCCGCAAGGTGGCTTTCCTGTTGAACGACCCGAAGAAGGAATCCGTGCTCGAAGGCGCGCTACGGGGGGAATTTCCCTCGGGCAAAGTCCAACCGACCGATGGTGAGGTTGTCTGGATCGTCGGCTCCTGAGCCACGGCCCCCAGACATTGGGTGTTTCACGGGACCAACCGGCGCCCGCATGCCGGCGCACCCCACACGCAACACCGGGCGCGCCGCAACCGCCCGGCTACTCCTGCGCCTGGGCAAAGAGCCGCCGGATGACCTCCTCCACGGAGACATCCTCAACGGAAAGATCGACCACGGGCCAGGACGCTAGTGCGTCGCGGCAAACATCGGCCACCTTGACCCGGGGCACCCTGATTTTCACCCCAAGCGGGCTGCGCTCCAGCACCTCGCCGAGCTCCTCAAAGCGGCCTTCGGTTTCCGTGGAAAAGGTGAGCCGCAGCAACTTATGTGCTGAAAACCGGTCGACGATGGCGGCAAGCGGCCCGTCAAAGAACAGCTTTCCGTGGTCAATGATGATGACCCGCTGGCAAAGCTCCTCGATGTCACCCATGTAATGGCTGGTCAGCAGGGTGGTGACTCCAGACTCGCGGCTGTGCCGCTTGAGAAAGTCGCGCACCCTTTTTTGCGAAGTCACATCCAGTCCGATGGTCGGTTCGTCCAAAAACAGCACCCTGGGCGAATGCAGAAGCGCCGCGGTCAGCTCCATCTTCATCCGCTCCCCCAGCGAAAGCTCGCGGACCATCACATCCATTTTGTCGGCCACGTCCAAAAGCGTCGTCAACTCGTCCACCACGGCGTTAAAGCGCTTGCGCTCGATCCCATAAATAACGCGGTTGAGCTCCAGCGACTCGCGCGCCGGCAAGTCCCACCACAACGCGTTCTTCTGCCCCATAAGGAGCGCAAACTGCCGCTTCATTGCATCACGCCGGTCCCAAGGCCGGAAGCCGAGCACCGCGGCATCCCCGGAGGTCGGCTGCACCAACCCAGACAGCATTTTGAGCACCGTGGTCTTCCCCGCCCCGTTGGGCCCCAGGAACCCCACAAACTCGCCCGGCGCAACCTGAAAGCTCACCCCGTCCACCGCCCGCATCTCGGTGTACTCCCTGTGCACCAACCCCCGCACCGCCCCCCACAAGCCGGGCTTCTTCCGGTAGGTCCGGAAGATCTTGGTCAGCTCGCGGGCTTCAACAGCTGGGGCAGTCACAGGCTTAGGAACCGGGGGCAGCCACCAGCCTCAAGCCACAACCGCCGGACCCGAAAGCCTGCCGGAGTCCGCATCGAGCAGGGCAAGGATGCGTTCGACGGCCGCCTCTGCGGTCAGCCCGTGCTTGGCCCGGAGAATGTCGATGGAGCCGTGCTCGATAAACTCGTCGGGCCAGCCGATCCGAACGATCGGGACCGAAATGAATTCCTCGGCGACGTGCTCCATCACCGCGCACCCGTAGCCGTTGTGGAGAACGTGATCCTCGAAGGTGCAAAGCACTTCGGCTGATCTGGCATAAAACTCCAATGTTCCGGTGTCCAGAGGCTTAATCCACCTCGGATTGATGACCGCAACCGAAATCCCGCGCGCCTCCAGCAACACCGCAGCCGCCTCGGCCATCGCGCACATGTTCCCGAGACCGAAAAGAGCCACCCGCACGGGTTGCGAATTGCCGTGACGCACCACCTCGGATTTCCCGATCTCGAGCAAACGCGGCTGCTCCGCCGGCTTTGCACCGGTGCCCACGCCTCGGGGATAGCGGATCGCTATTGGACCGGCGGTGTAGTGGTTCATCGTCCAAAGCATGTCCACAAACTCCGCCTCGTCGCGGGGCGTGCAGAAAACCAGATTGGGCACGTGCCGCAGGTAGCCGATGTCAAAGAGACCGTGGTGCGTAGGGCCGTCGTCCCCGGAAAGCCCCCCGCGGTCCATGCACAGGGCAACGTTCAGTTTCTGCAACGCCATGTCGTGCACGATCATGTCGTAGGCGCGCTGCATGAAGGTCGAGTAGATCGCCAGAAACGGCTTGAAGCCCTGGACCGCCAGTCCGCAGGCAAACAGCGCAGCGTGCTCCTCGGCGATGCCCACGTCGAAGTAACGGTTGGGATGCTCGCTGGCGAACGCCGCCAGTCCGGTGCCGCTGGGCATCGCGGCGGTGATTGCCACGAGCCGGTTGTTCTGCTCGGCAAACTTCGAAAGCGTGCGCCCGAGAAGCTCGGAATAAGTGGGCGTTGTCGTCGACTTTGTCGCGCCGGTTTTCGGCTCGAATTTTCCAAGCCCGTGAAACTTGTCGGGCTTTTCCAGCGCGGGTCCGTAGCCACGGCCCTTCTGCGTTAAAATATGGAGAAGGACCGGCTCGTTCTGGGTCTTGAGAAACTCAAAGGTCTGCACCAGAAGGTCAATGTCGTGCCCGTCGATGGGACCGTAGTAGCGGAAGCCGAGTTCCTCAAAAATCACGCTCGGCAGAAGCAGGTTCTTCACTCCCGCCTCCACCTTGTGGGCGAAATCTAGGGCCGTCTGGCCGCCGATCATCTTCACAAAATTAGACGCCTTCTCGTGCAGGTGCGCGTAGGACGGGTTGGTGGCGATCTTGTTGAAGTAGGAAGCCATAGCCCCCACGTTCTTGGCAATGGACCACTCGTTGTCGTTGAGCACGACAATCATGCGCTTGGTCTGCTCGGCCGTGTTGTTGAGCGCCTCGTAGCTAACGCCGCAGGTGAACGCAGCGTCCCCCGCCACACAGACGACGTGCTCGTCGCCGCCGCGCAAATCACGACCGACCGCCATCCCCAGGGCTGCGGATAACGCGGTGCCGGCGTGTCCCGCCCCGTAGCAGTCGTGGGGGCTTTCCGAGCGCAACAAAAAGCCGTTCAAACCCTCGTACTGCCGGATCGAGCCGAAGCGGTCGCGCCTTCCGGTGAACAACTTGTGCACGTAACCCTGATGGGAGACGTCGAATACGAACTTGTCCTTCGGGGTCGAAAACACCCGGTGTAGCGCGATGGTAAGCTCTACGACTCCGAGGTTTGGCCCGAGGTGCCCGCCCACCGAGGTAGGGTTGTCCTCGGAAAGAACCCGCACCAACTCGTCCCGGACCTCCTGCGCGAGCACGACCAGATCAGCCGCCCCAAGTCTCTTGATGTCAGCCGGAGATTGGATCGTTGGAAGAAGCTTGGTGGCCATGAATGGTTGATTAAATGAGGGTGTTTTCCTACTACACGCAGCAAACGGTCCCTAGAACAAACTGACTTCGTCCGAGTCGCTCCTGCGCGAGGAGGAGCCACGCGAACT
>CANJYI010000346.1 GCA_947478975.1 Chthoniobacteraceae bacterium | reverse complement strand
GGACCCACCCGCTCCCCCGACCCCGGCCAGTTTTCCAACGTATTCAACCGCCTGCACTGGAATCCTTTGCCCTGGCTGGACATGCAGTTCGACAGCCAGCTGCCGCTCCTCGATGAAGGCTACTCCGAGTTCAACACCGCCTCCAACGTCCAGGTCAGTCGCGACCTCTCCTTTACCTTCGGCAACCGGTACGTCGCCGGCCACCCCATCTTCGAACATTCCAACCTCCTCAACGGCGGCGCCCGCCTCCGCATGAACGACAACTGGTCCCTGAGCTTCGAGGAAAACTTCGAAACCGTCACCCGCCAGATGGAATACCAGCGCTACAGCCTGGACCGGGACCTCCGCTCCTGGGTCGCCTCCCTCAGCCTCGTCGTCCGCGAACGCGACTCCAAAAGCGATGTCGCCATCCTCCTCACCCTCTCGCTCAAGGACGTCCCCAAATTCCGGCTGCCCCTCCACTTCGACCCTGAATCCGCAGCAAGTTCTGGCAGTAGCAAGAACAGGTAATCCCCTGCTTCCCTCTTGCGGCAACCCCCATCCTTCCTTAATCCTCCTCCCCCCTCCCTCTTCGCATCCGCGCCCTGCCGCCCGATGTGCGATTTAGGGGAACACTTTAGACACTTATGGAACTCTGTATCATTGGCTCTGGTTACGTCGGCTTGGTTTCAGGCGCTTGTTTTGCCGAAATCGGCCACACCGTCGTCTGCGTAGATAACGACCAACGCAAGGTCGACATGCTCCAACGCGGTGAAATCCCCATCTACGAGCCCGGCCTCGAAGATCTCGTCCACCGCAACGTGGCCGCCAAGCGCCTCCGCTTCACCAACTCCATCGCAGACGGCGTCGACCACTCCCAGGTCGTCTTCATCGCCGTCCCCACGCCCCCTCAGGCCGACGGCAGCGTCGACCTCACCTACATCGAACGCGTCGCCCGCGAAATCGCAGGCGTCCTCAAGCCCGGCCAGTACCGCGTCGTCGTCGACAAATCCACCGTCCCAGTCAAAACCGGCGAAAAGGTCGACGCCACCATCCGCCGGTACAACCCAGCCGCCGAATTCGACGTCGTCTCCAACCCCGAATTCCTCCGCGAAGGCTGCGCCGTGCCGGACTTGATGAGCCCCGACCGCATCGTCATCGGCTCCGCCTCCCAAAAGGCCACCGATCTGATGAAGCGTCTTTACGAGCCCTTCCAGTCGCCGATCCTCGTCACCGACGTCAATTCCGCCGAGCTCATCAAGCACGCCGCCAACTCCTTCCTCTCCCTCAAAATCTCCTACATCAACGCCGTCTCCGCCATCTGCGAGGCCTCCGGCGCCGATGTCGAGATGGTTGCCGACGGCATCGGCACCGACAAGCGCATCGGACGCAACTTCCTCAACGCCGGCCTCGGCTACGGCGGTTCCTGTTTCCCCAAGGACGTCAAAGCCTTCATCGCCATCGCGGAGGAACTGGGCACCCCCTTCCACCTGCTCAAGGAGGTCGAACGCATCAACTCCCACCAGCTGGACCGTTACCTCAAAAAGGTCCGCGAGGCCCTCTGGGTCCTGCGCGACAAACGCATCGCCGTCTGGGGCCTCACCTTCAAACCCGACACCGACGACGTCCGCAACTCCGTCGCCATCGACCTCATCAACAGGCTCGTCGCCGAGGGCGCCATCGTCACCGCCTACGACCCGAAGGGCATGGAAAAGGCCGTCGAGTACAAGCTCATCCCGCCCTCGGTCAAACTGGTCTCCTCCCCGCTGGAAGCCGTCGAAGGCGCGGAAGCACTTCTCCTGGCTACCGAGTGGAAGGAATTCGCGCGTCAGGATTTTGCGGCAGTCAAGGCCAGCATGCACACGCCACTCGTTTTTGACGGTCGCAACCATTTCAATCCCAAAACGATGCGCGAAATGGGTTTCGTCTACTACGGAGTCGGCAGGCCCTGAGCCGGCCCCGCAGCCACCCCTTCCATGAGCACCCCGCGCATCCTCTACTGCCACTGCCAGTACGCTCAGGTCCTGCCCAAGGAAGTCAAAGAGGCCGTCCTCCTCTCCCTCTGCGAGGCGGACGCGCAGTTCGAGGCCGTTGCAGACCTTTGCGAGCTTTCCGCGCGCCGGGACCCGCTCCTCCAGGAGCTGGCTTCCGGCGGCCCGCTCAAAATCGCGGCCTGCTTTCCGCGCGCAGTCAAATGGCTGTTCGCCGCGGCAAACGCGCCGCTGGATCCCCTGCGGACCCAGGTCTGCAACCTCCGCACCGATTCCGCCGCCTCGGCCTCTGCGGCCCTTCTCCACGAGCCTCTCTCCCCAAACCTGCCCTCCGGCAAGAACCCAGCCTGACCCCATGGCCCTCTCCCAGCCCTCCCTCCGTGTCGCCCTCTACGAAGGCTCCGGCGCACGCGCCCTTTCCGCCGGAGAACGCTTTGATTCGCTCAAACTGTTGCTCGCGCAGGGCTGCTCGGTAAAACGCGCCACCCAACCCGGTGACGTGGCGGTTTGGGTGGGGGACTTCGAACAGCAGCACCAGCCCGACGACCGGCTGCGCGTCTCCATCACGGAACCAGACCTGCCCGTCGCCCTCGACGCCTCCCGCGCACAGGTTGCCGCGGCTCCAGGCGGCCAGTGGAAGCCCTGGTTTCCCGTCATCGACTACGACCGCTGCACCAACTGCATGCAGTGCCTTTCGTTCTGCCTTTTTGGCGTCTACGGCGTCGATGCCGAGCGCAAGCTCCAGGTCCAGAACCAGGACAACTGCAAAACCAACTGTCCCGCCTGCTCCAGAGTGTGCCCAGAGGCAGCCATCCTCTTTCCGAAATACAAGGCCGGTCCCATCAACGGGGACATCGTCAGCGACGCAGACTTGCAGCGCGAAAAGATGAAGATCGACATCTCCGCACTCCTCGGTGGCGATGTGTATTCCCTTCTGCGCGAACGCTCTGACAAGGCAAAATCCCGCTTCTCCAAGGAGCGCGACTCCGACAAGGCCCTCGCCGAGCGCCAGAAGTGCCTCGTCAAACTCTCCTCCATTGCCGCCGACATCCCGCCCGAGGTGCTTGCCTCCCTGCCCTCCCCCGAGGAAATCTCGCGCCGCGCCCAGGAAGCCGCCGCCAAGGCCCGCGCCGCCCTCGGTCAGGACTGACCCGCTCCGACTTTCAGGCTGGATCCAAAAAGGGATGCCCAGCCCTGACGCTGCCATGGGCCGTTCTTGGCGTACCCCGTTGGGGAGTGTCCGGGTGGGGGTGCTGGCTCCCACGGCGTCGCCATGGGCTGCAAGAAGGGTGCCCCGTTGGGCCTCCGTTTTGGTTGGATGCCCATTCGGGTTGGGGCGTCCCATTCCGGCGCACCGAAGGTGCATTTCCCTCGCCAGCCCACGGCAACGCCGTGGGAAATCGCACCCCTCAAAATCAGCCCTGACGGGGCGTCCCAAACCGTCCACATAGGTATTAAACCCCTCAAAAGAACGCGCCATGGCCATCCCATGGGCTGAACCACGAATGCTCACCCGTGTGGGGCTTTCGTGGATCCATTGCGCGACCTGAATCCGCGTGGGTGAAAAATCAAGCCGCAGCCAGAACTCCGCGCTCCAAGCGTTGCCTCGACACCTTGATCCGCCGCTGGCTTTCCCCGGGCAAAACCCCTAAGGTTTCCCTCTTTGCCCACCCATGATGACGAGCGC
>CANJYI010000345.1 GCA_947478975.1 Chthoniobacteraceae bacterium | reverse complement strand
TCAAAGGCGAACAACCTCCAGAAGGACAAGGATCCCTCGATCAGCGGGGACGATGTCCGCGAAGGGCTGACCTGTGTGTTGTCCATCAAGCACCCCAACCCGAGCTTTGAATCCCAGACCAAGGTCAAGCTCGTGACTCCCGAGGTGGAGGGCATCGTCAGCTCTATCACCTACGAGGGCATCATGTCCCACTTCGAGGAGTTCCCGGCCGTCGCAAAGAAGATCGTGGAAAAGGGCCTCATGGCAGCCCGCGCCCGGGAAGCGGCACGGAAGGCGAAGGAAACCGTCCGCAAAAGCGCCCTCACCGGCGGCGGCCTGCCCGGGAAGCTGGCAGACTGCTCGGAGCGGGATCCCGAGTTCACAGAGCTCTACATTGTCGAAGGTGACTCCGCAGGCGGCTCCGCCAAGCAGGGACGCGACCGCCGCTTTCAGGCAATCCTCCCCATCCGCGGAAAGCTCATCAACGTGGAAAAGGCGCGTTTGGACAAGGTGCTGCAAAACACCGAAATCCAGACGATGATCACGGCCATCGGTACGGGCATCGGCGGGGGCGACCAGGAAGGCTCCTTCAACATGGAGAAGCTGCGCTACGGCAAGATCATCATCATGACCGACGCCGACGTGGACGGATCCCACATTCGGACCCTTCTCCTCACGTTCTTCTACCGACAGATGGCGGAGTTGGTGCGCGCCGGAAAGATCTACATCGCCTGTCCGCCCCTCTACAAAATCAAGCGGAAGAAGAGCGAGAAGTACGTGGACGATGATGCACAACTCAATAAGATGCTCATCACCTTTGGCGCCGAGGAAGTCAAACTCCGCAACCTCTCCGATGGCAAGACCTTCAATGCTTCCGGGCTGACGGAGCTTCTCGCGCTGCTGGAGCGCCTCGCCAAGTACGCCGACGCGCTGCGCCGCCACGGCGGGGACTTTGAGTCCTACCTCACCGCTCGGAACGCCGCCGGGTCACTTCCGACCCACCTGGTGCGGGTGCGCGAGGGCAACAACGAGGCAGTGAGCTACTTCACCAACGAAGAAGACCTGCACACCTTTCACCTGGCCAATCTGGACCTGAACCTCTTCGCCATCGAAGCGCCCCCAGCACCGGAACCGGACGCAGAGGGGCAATTCCCCCCGGTACCAGTCGCCGCACCCACCAAGAAAAGCGACGGCCCGCGTCGGCGCGGCATCCGGGTGGAACTGCACGAGTCGAGCTCGGTGGGCAAGCTCATTGCCGAATTGGGCCGCAAGGGTCTCAAAATCGAGCACTACTCCAACAGCGACAAACCCCTGTTTGAGCTGGTCGAAGGCGATGGCGAGAAGGCACACGTGCATCCGCTCTTTGCGATCCCGGACATCCTGGCAAAGGTGCTTGAAATCGGGCGTAAGGGAATGAGCGTCCAGCGCTTCAAGGGGCTGGGCGAAATGAACGCCAAGGAGCTGTTTGAAACGACCATGGCGCCCGAAAAACGGAGGCTGCTGCGGGTGGATCTCAATGAGAACAACGCCGTCGACGCCGACCGCATGTTCACCATCCTCATGGGCGATGTCGTCGAACCCCGCCGCCAGTTTATCGAAGACAACGCGCTCAACGTGCGCAACCTGGACATCTAACCCGGGTTCCCAGAGCCAACGCCTCTCCACTCCTTTCCCTGACGTAAACGATGTATTCGCAGAACGAGAAAATAGAAAAAATCAACGTAGCCGACGAGATGTCCCAGTCTTTTCTGGCCTACTCGATGTCGGTGATTGTTTCCCGCGCCCTTCCGGACGCTCGCGACGGACTCAAACCCTCCCAGCGCCGCATCCTTTTTGCCATGAGCGAACTGGGCGTAATGCCTAACCGCAAGCACCTCAAGTGCGCAAAGATCGTGGGCGAAACGATGGGTAACTACCATCCCCACGGCGACCAGGCCATCTACCCGACGCTGGTCCACATGGCTCAGTCTTGGGCGATGCGGGACATGCTCATCGAAGGCCAGGGCAACTTCGGCTCCGTCGAAGGTGATCCGCCCGCGTCCATGCGGTACACCGAGGCACGCCTACGCCACCTCGGGGCGGCCCTGATGGACGACATGGAGAAGGACACGGTCGATTTCGTCCCCAACTACGACGAAACGCGTGAGGAGCCCACCGTACTGCCCGCGGCATGGCCCAACCTGCTGGTCAACGGCGGCACGGGCATCGCCGTCGGGATGGCCACCAACATCCCCCCGCACAACCTTTCCGAAATCATCGAAGCGATCTGCGCACAGATCGACGACCCCGAAATCACCATCGACGGGTTGATGCACTTTGTCAAAGGACCCGACTTCCCGACGGGCTGTATGCTGTTGGGCACCAAGCCCATCCGGCAGTACTTTGAGACGGGCAAGGGCTCGCTGCGCGTGCGCGGCCGGGCGGGTGTCGAGGAGATGAAGGGCAATCGCGAGGCGATCATCATCACCGAGATCCCCTACAATGTGAACCGGGCGGAGCTCATCAAGCGCATCGCAGAACTGGTCAATGAAAAGGTGCTCACCGACATCAGCGCCGTGCGGGACGAGTCCACCGAGGAGACACGGGTCGTCATCGAGCTCAAGCGCGACGGCAACCCGAAGGTGGTCATCAACAACCTCTACAAGCACACCTCCCTCGAGACCACATTTGCAGCGGCCATGCTGGCCATCGACCACGGCCGGCCGAAGCTGCTTTCTCTCAAGGAAGCCATCGCCTGCTACATCGAGCACCGCCGCGAAGTCATCCTGCGCCGCACTAAGTTCCTGCTGCGCCAGGCCGAGGATCTCGCCGAGAGGCTCGAAGGCTTCCTGATCGCGCTGGCCAATCTGGACGACTTCATCCGGATCATCCGCGATTCCCGCGACCGGGAAGACGCCCGGGGCAAACTGCTCGCACTCTCCTGGCCACGCAAAACGGTCGAACAGATCGGCATCCTCATCCGTTCGGAGGCCCGGCTGGTCAACGACTCCTACAAGTTCACGGAACGTCAGGTCAATTCGATCCTCGACCTGCGCCTCTACCAGTTGACCGGACTCGAGCGCGCAAGCATCCAGAAGGAGTACAACGAGCTGCTGACGACCATCCGCGACCTCATTGACATTCTGGCCCGCGAATCCCGCGTGATGGAAATCATCAAGAAGGAGCTTCTCGAGATCAAAACCAAGTACGGCACCCCGCGTCTGACGCAAATCGTGCCGGACGAGGGCGAGATCTCCATCGAAGATCTCATCGCCAACGAAAGCACGGTCATCACCATGACCCACAAGGGCTTTCTCAAGCGCACCGCCATCTCCAACTTCCCCACACGGAACCGGGGCGGCACGGGCATGAAGGGCATGCAGACACGCGAGGCAGTCAACCAGGAGGACGAGGACGACTTCGTCCAGCACCTCTTCACGGCGACCACCCACGACTACCTGATGTTCTTCACCCAGAGCGGCCGCTGCTTTGTCGAGCGGGTGTTCGAACTGCCGGAGATGAGCCGCAACGCGAAGGGCCGCTCCATTGCCAACTTCCTGCAGTTGCGCCCCGATGAAAAGATCGCCGCGACCATCCGGATTCCCGGCCGCAAAACCGACGAGGACACCTTCTCCGAGAAGTTGAACATCGTCTTCTCCACCAAGGGCGGGATTGTGAAGAAGTCGCGTCTGAGCGACTTCAAGAACATGCGCAAAGGCGGCC
>CANJYI010000344.1 GCA_947478975.1 Chthoniobacteraceae bacterium | reverse complement strand
GGGCGGGAGCGCTGTGCGTTTTGAGGAATGGCCCGGGGTATTCGCCGGAGTGGATATTTTGATCGGCTCCACCGCGGCTCCGCACCACGTGCTGACCCGGGCGCAGCTTGAGCCCTTGATGGGAGCGCGCAGACAGCGGCCTCTTTTCTGCATCGATCTGGCGGTGCCGCGGGACATCGAGCCGGAGGTGAACCTGATGGACGGGGTGTACCTGTACGACATCGACTCGTTGCAGGCCATTGCGCAACAATCCATGGAGGTGCGTCGTGGGGAGTTGCAGGTGTGCGAGGCGATGATCGACCGGCATGTGGGAGAGTTTCTCCAATGGCTCCGCTCCAGCCCTGGGTTGCCGCCGGAGGTCGCCACGCGGTTGCGCGGCGGTGCTCGTGATTTGCCGGCACACGGTGTTTAATTTTATGATTCCATCCATCATTCTTGGGACGCGCGCCTCGGCGCTGGCAATGGCGCAAACGGAGTTGACCCGTGCCGCACTGTTGGGCGCCTTTCCTTCCCTAGAG
Organism: Chthoniobacteraceae bacterium; assembly: GCA_947478975.1. GTDB lineage: Bacteria > Verrucomicrobiota > Verrucomicrobiia > Chthoniobacterales > Chthoniobacteraceae > Chth-196. The sequence continues at coordinate 3,182 of CANJYI010000344.1, read as the reverse complement.
GTCCGGGTGGAGACTTTTGTCACCCAAGGGGATCGTAAGCTGGATCTGGAGTTGCTCCAGCGCACCCCCGGCGGGGGCAAGGGCCTGTTTACGCGCGAACTGGAAGAGGCGCTGCTCGACGGGCGCATTGATCTGGCGGTCCACAGTCTCAAGGACCTTCCCGGCCACATGCCGGCCGGGCTCGAGTTGGTGGCGGTCTTGGAACGGGCGGCCACGGCCGATGTGCTCCTTTCAAAGTATCCCGGCGGTTTGGCGGGGCTGCCCCAGGGGGCGATGGTGGGGACCAGCAGCATTCGGCGGGCGCGTCAGTTGGGCTGGAGGCGGCCCGATTTGGAGGTGGCCGAGTGGCGCGGGAACGTCCAGACGCGCCTGCGCAAACTCGGACAGCATGCGGGTTGCGCCGGGATTGTGCTCGCACAGGCCGGTCTGGACCGCCTCGGTTTCGGGGTGGCCTCCGGCGGGATTACTTTTGAGGAGTGGACGTTTCATGCCGCACCTCTGGGGGGCAGTATGTACCCGGCCATTGGGCAGGGGGTGATTGCCTTGCAGGCGGCCTCAGCCCGTGCAGAGGTGCGGGAGGTGGCGGCCGCAATCAACCACGCCCACACCTGGGTGGCGGTTCGGGCGGAGCGCGAACTGCAGAGGCGTCTGTCGGGGGATTGCACCCTGCCGGTGGGCGTGCACACCCGCCAGCAAAACGGCTTGGTGGAAATGGACGCCGTCCTTTTTGTGGAAGGCCGCAGCGAACCGCTCGCGGCTCATGCTTCTGGGGCTGTCGCCGAGGAGGTGGCGGCGGAGGTGGCCCGGCAGCTGGGGGGCGAGTAAAGCGAGGGGTCCGGAGGCCTTTGCGGTCGGAGCGCAACCGGGAACGGAACCGCGTTGGAGAGATGCGCAAGTCGCCGCATCTAACGGGTGAGCGCTTTCTTGAAAAAGGGAGGCCGTTTACTTGCCGGTGCCCAGGCTTTCCTGCTTGGAGGCCCACCAAACGGAGCCCAAGAGCGAAAGGAGCACAAAAACAATGCCGGCGAGGTTAAACATAAAATCGGCTGGTTGTGTGCCCGAGTGGTGCAATTGAGTCAACTTGTTTCAGCTTCCCGTTGAAACTTTACGTGCACGTAACAGGTTTTCATGATGGCAAGCCGTATTAAAGCAGCCGGAGGTTGTCGATGAGGCGGGTTTTTCCAAAGAAAACTGCCACCGCCGCAACGCAGCCCGGTGCGAGGGTCCGCAGCGGCTGCAGGGTCTTGTGGTCTACGAGGGCGATGTAGTCGGGGCGGGCCAAGGGCGCGGTGGCTATGTGCTTTTCCAGCACGCGGCGCAGGGCGGGGATGGAACGGACGCCCCCGCGCGCGGCGGTGCGGGCCTCCTGGAGCGCCTCGTAAAGGACAACGGCCTGGGCGCGTTCTGCGGGAGAGAGGTACGCGTTCCTCGAAGAAAGGGCCAGCCCGTCGCTTTCGCGCACGGTTTCCTCAAAGACCAGGCGGACTGGGACGTTGAGGTCGCGCACCATCCGGGCGATCACCGCGCACTGTTGGAAATCTTTCCGGCCGAAGACGGCGTGCGTGGGCTGGCAGATCTGAAGCAGCTTGAGCACGACGGTGCAGACCCCGCGGAAATGTCCCGGGCGCGTGCCTCCGCAAAGCCCGATGCTCACGCTGGACTCCTCCACCCAGGTGGAAAAGTCCGCCGGATAGACGGCGTTCGGGGCGGGGGCAAAGAGCAGGTCGGTGCCCTCGGCCTTGCACACCGCCTTGTCTCGGGAGAAGGGGCGTGGATAGCGGGAGAGGTCCTCCTTTGGGCCGAACTGGGTGGGATTGACGAAAATGGAGGCGACGACGGTTCCCCCGGAACCGGCCAGGGAGCGCGCCCTGCGCAGCAACGCGGCGTGTCCGGCGTGGAGTGCGCCCATGGTGGGGACGAGGACAAGCGGCCTGGGGGCCGAGGCGCAGGCGGCATGGGTGGCGGCCGGGGAACGGAGCGTTTTCAAGCAGTGATTGCTAAACCAAGCCGGGTCGTTTGGGCAACCTGCAGATCGGTCTCTTTTTGCCTGACGTCCCGCGGCACGAGGCCAGACCGCTCCGCGCACGGGGCCGGTGTTTAGGAGCCTTTGCGGCCTTATTCGTAGTGAGTCCACATCCGGATCACCTTGATGGACTGTAGGTCGGCGTAAACCTGATAGACCAAACGATGCTGGATGTTGATTCTTCGAGAAAACGCTTCAGAGAGGTCTCCGACCAGTTTTTCAAAAGGGGGAGGGTTTTGAAAGGGATTGTTGGCGATCAGATCCAGCAGCCGTTGGGTCTGCAATTTGAGGTTGGATGCCGCGATCTTTTGCGCGTCCTTCTGCGCCTGCCTGGTGAACAGAAGAGTCCAGCTCACCAGCCGGGAGAATGAGAAGATTGCTCCAAGGGTTCTGCCAACCCTTCCCGAATGGAATCCCGCATTCCCGGCACAGAGAGGAGGAAGAGTGTTTCTTGAATGCTCCTCCAATCCTCCTCACAGACGAGCACGGCATTGGCGCGTTTTCCCGTGATGTGGACGGGCTCATGGGAGGCGGCGGCGAGGTCGATCAGTTCGTAGAGCCTTGATCTCGCCTGTGTGACGGGCAACGAAGTCATTCCGAAGCGTACGTTAAAGCGTGCGTGTCTTCAATGCGCAAACTCTGGTTCCGACGAACCCCGTCGGAGCCAGACGTGCATGAAACAACGCGCTCCGTGGGCGAAGTACCGCCCACGGCTTTTGGCGTTGCGCCCAAACGAGCAGCCTACTTCACCGCCACCAACTCAAAGCGGTGGGGGATGGGCTGGTTGGTTTTGTAGATCTCGTCTTCAAGCGCCCGGGCGCCTTCGGTAAGAAGCTTTACGCGCTCGGTCATCGCGGCATGGTACGTGTCGAACTCCGCCTTCGCTGCAGCTTCTTCGGGGGTGCCAGCGGCCTTGTTCAGCTTGTTGCGCTGGCCTTTGAGCCCCGAATACTCGCCCCGGATCTTGGAATAAAACTCCTTGTTTCTGCGTTGGTTGAGTTCCGCAACTTTAAGGGCCTGCTGGTACTGGGGAGTGGCCGCGTTTTCCTCGATCTCGATTCCGGAGGAGAGTTGGGCGTCGGTCCATTTGCCAATCACCGTGCCGTCGATCCGCACCTCGTAGGAGCCGGAAGCCAGGTTGCGCACGGTGAGCTTCTCG
>CANJYI010000343.1 GCA_947478975.1 Chthoniobacteraceae bacterium | reverse complement strand
CTGAAGGCCGGCCTCGCCTTCACCCTTCCCTTGGTTTTGGTCGGCGTGCTTATTTTCATCGCCCTCATTTCGGGCACGGCACGCTGATTCCCCTACCGAATCCCGAATGTTCCACGCGCGGCCTTTGTGTTCCCCGCCCGTGACCCTGCTTTTCACCAGACCTTAAACGATACCGCCCGTTTCATAGCGCTATGATTTTCCGTTCCAGCAAGCCTGCAAGCCAGTCGAAGGCCAAGGGAGCCCGGCAGGAAACTCCGTTTGAAAAGCGGCGGCGCGAGATTTCAGACCTAGAGTCGAAGCTCAAGGCCGACACGGAGCGCACCGAACGGTTCATCAAGACGGCGCCCCAGATCGCCGCTGACCGCCAGAAGGAACAGCGGGAGGCCTACCTCTCCAACGCTGTGAGCCCCGGCACCCGGGGAAACGTCCGGTTGCCCGACTCCCGGTACCTGGCCGCAGAAGCAGTGGCGGCCCCCCGGGCGCGCCGGAGGGATCGCAAGGAGGGGAAGTGGGTTTTCTTCTTACTGGTGATGGCGTTGTTTGCAGCGGCGTGGTGGGCGTGGCAGACGCTCTTTCAGACCGCCTTTTAGTTTCCGCTGAAGCGCACGGCTCTTTCCTGAGGCCACTTTGGCGCATTTGCGCTTTGTGCCGGTGGCGGTTTGCGGGGAAGCTGGAAGCATGTCCCGTATCCGGTTACTTTCAGAGGAGGTGGCCAGCCAGGTCGCCGCGGGCGAGGTGGTCGAACGCCCCGCCGCAGTGGTCAAAGAGTTGGTGGAAAACTCCATCGACGCCCGTTCCACCCGCATCGAGGTCCTCACCCGGCGGGGTGGAATTTCCCTGATCCGCGTGACCGACAACGGGGTCGGCATGGACCGGGACGACGCGCTGCTCTGTCTGGAAAGACACGCCACGAGCAAAATCCGCTCGGGCGAGGATCTGGCGGCCATCCACACCCTCGGCTTCCGGGGAGAAGCACTGCCCAGCATCGCGTCGGTCTCGCGCTTCCGGCTCTCCACCCGGGAGCATGGCGCCCTGGCGGGGACCGAAGTGCTGGTCGCGGGTGGAAAGATGGAAACCGTCCGGGACGGCGGGGACGCCCCCGGGACGCAAATTGAGGTGCGCTCACTTTTCTACAACCTCCCGGCGAGACGCAAATTCCTGCGCACGGAGGCGACGGAAGCGAGCCATGTCGAGCACCAGCTCCACCTCCTGGCGCTGGGACATCCGGCCATTAGTTTCGTGCATCTGCAGGACGACCGGATCGCCTTTCAGCTCGCCCCGGCCGCCTCGCTGCTGGAGCGCATCCGCGACCTTTCCGGCCCGGCCCTCGCGGCGGAACTGCTGGAAATCCCCGAGTCGGCCACCGCCGGCTGCGAAGGAATCCGCGTCACCGGCTACATCGGGCGCGTGGGGGTGAGCCGTTCGACAAGGCAGCAGCAGGTCTGCTTCCTCAACGGGCGCGCCGTGGAAAACATCACGATTTCACAGGGCCTGCGCGAGGGGTACCACACGGCGCTTATGAAGGGACAGCATCCGGTGACCTTCCTCTTTATCGAGATGGATCCGGCGGCCGTGGACGTCAACGTCCACCCCGCGAAGCGGGAGGTGCGGTTCCGGAGTCCGTCCGAAATCAGGCAGGCGGTGATTCTTGCCGTGCGGGCGGCGTTGGAAAGCGACCGGACCCGCTGGAGCGCCGAGTTCCGGCCTGGACCGGCCCCTGCTCCCCTGCCGGCGCGCGGCGAGTCGCCCGAGATGCAGCACGCGCAGACGCCGCTGCCGCTCCCCGAGCCGGCCCGTCCGACACTGGCGATTCCCCAACCCCCGGCGACCGGGCCTGCGGGAAGTCTGTATGCGGCGCCCCAACAGCCCGCTCCAGGGCGGACGGACGCCCCGGACAGCCCACAGTCGCCCGGGACGCCGTGGGCCCCTTCACCGGCCCACCAGGAGCCGCTGGAGCAGCCCCCAGCACCCGGCCCGGTGCCGGAGACCTTTCGTTTCCTCGGAGTGCTCGGAAAGCTCTACGTGCTCATGGAAAACGCGTCCGGCCTGGTGCTGGTTGACCAGCACGCAGCGCACGAGCGGATTTTGTTTGAGGAAATGCAGCGGCGGATGGAGCAGCAGGGCGTGCCTTCGCAGCGTTTGCTGCTCCCTCTGACGCTCCAGCTGGGGCCCAAAGACGCCGACTGGGTCGAGCGCAACATGGAGCTTTTGGAGCGGGCGGGGATCGCGTTGGAAGGCTTTGGCGCGGGCACCTTCAAAATCGACTCCCTGCCGATTTTCATTAAGGCGGAGGACCCCGCGCAACTTTTGCACGACATTATCGACGACCTGCGGGAGACGACCCTGCAGGGGGCGCGGCTGCGGCTCGGGCACGATTTGATCGCCAAAACCGTGTGCCGTCACGCAGTGAAGGCCAACGACACGTTGCGCGAACCGGAGCTGACCAAGCTGGTCGAGGACCTGCTGGCGTGTGAGCTGCCCTACTGCTGCCCGCACGGACGGCCCACCATGATCCAATTGAGCTACGGGGAGTTGGAACGCAAATTCGGACGGCGCGCCTAAAAAGAGGCGAGAATTTTCCTCGCTCCGACAGGCCTCCGCCCTAGAACCTTCGCCCCTCTTTCTTATGAGTGAATCCCAAGTCCTTCGAATCGGCCTACCCACCGGCTCTCTGCAGGAACCCACCTTTGCGCTTTTCGCCAAGGCCGGGTTTACAATCTCCGGTGCCAGCCGTTCCTACAAACCGAGCGTCGACGACCCCGAACTGGTCATCCGCCTGCTGCGCGCCCAGGAAATCAGCCGTTATGTGGAGCACGGCTTCCTCGACTGCGGGCTGACCGGCCGCGACTGGGTGTACAACAACGGCTCGGATGTGGAAGTGCTCGCGGAGATGACCTTCTCCAAAACCAGTTCCCAACCCACCCGGTGGGTCATCGCCGTGCCGGAAGATTCGCACATCCGTTCCGTGCAGGATCTCCAGGGCAAGGTGATCGCCACCGAGGCGGTGGAGCTCACCCGCCGCTTTCTTGCAAGCCACGGGGTCGAGGCCACCATTGAGTTCTCCTGGGGCGCCACCGAGGTGAAGGTGCCGGACCTTGTGGACGCGATTGTCGACGTGACTGAAACCGGCTCCTCGCTGCGCGCCAACAAGCTCCGGATTTTGGAAACCATCCTTGAATCGTCCCCGCAATTCATTGCCAACAAGAAGGCGTTTCAGGATCCCTGGAAAAAAGGGAAGTTGCAGCGTTTGGTGCTGTTGCTGGAGGGGGCCTTTGCCGCCCGCGACAACGTGGGCCTGAAGATGAACCTGCCCGAGGACCGCCTAGAGGCCCTGCTGGCCGAGTTGCCGGCGCTCCGCAACCCCACTGTGGCGCACCTGGCCCAGAAGGGCTGGATCGCCGTGGAGACGGTCATTCCCGAAAAGGTGGTCCGCGAGATCATCCCCGCCCTCAAGGCGCTTGGCGCCGAGGGAATCATTGAGTATCCGCTCAACAAATTGGTGTACTAGCCGAGACTGCCAGCCTGTATTTGGCAGACAAAAAACGAAACATAACTAAAATAGGGTTGCGTTAGTCAGCTTTTCCTGTTGGCTTCTCCACCCCTCAGTTCTTCAGCCAATTTCTTCCCATGGGTTCCCTTAAAAAGAGACGTAAAACGAAAATCGCAAAGCACAAGCGCCGTAAGCGGATGAAAGAAAACCG
>CANJYI010000342.1 GCA_947478975.1 Chthoniobacteraceae bacterium | reverse complement strand
GCCGTTCCTTGGCGAGTCCGCTTGGGGTGGATATGGCCTGGATTCCAGCCGGCAAGTTTACGATGGGTGCCAACGACGGCCAACCCGACGAACGTCCTCTGCACGATGTCAAGCTGCGGGGTTTTTGGATGGATCGTTACGAGGTGACCAACGACCAGTTTGCCAAGTTTGTGGAGGTCACCGGATATCTGACCACGGCTGAGAAAAAGCCGGATGCCTCCCAGTTCCCCGGGGTTCCAGAGGAAAAACTGGTCCCCGGCTCAGTGGTTTTCACCCCGCCCGAGCGGGTGGAATCCCTCAACGACCACATGCAGTGGTGGAGCTACCTGCCAGGAGCCAACTGGCGCCATCCGGAAGGGCCGCAGTCTGACTTAAAAGGGAAGGGATTGCATCCGGTGGTACACGTTTCCTGGTTTGACGCAGTGGAGTATGCCAAATGGTCGGGCAAGCGCCTTCCCACAGAGGCGGAGTGGGAGTACGCAGCGAGGGGCGGCCTCGAACAAAACCCTTATCCCTGGGGCAGGGAAGCGTTCCCAAAGGGCTTGTGGATGATGAACATTTGGCAGGGTCAGTTCCCCAAACAAAACACCGCCCTCGACGGCTTTCCCGGGACCGCCCCGGTGGGTTCCTACCCGCCAAACGGGTATGGTTTGCTCGACATGGCTGGAAACGTCTGGGAGTGGGTGGCGGACTGGTACCGGCCCGACTACTACAGCCATAGCCCGCACGAGAATCCCCAAGGCCCAGCTGACAGCGAGGATCCGGCTGAACCGGGGCTTCCCAAACGCGTGGGGCGCGGCGGTTCCTTCCTGTGCAGCGACATGTACTGCAAGGGCTACCGCCCTTCGGCGCGCCAGAAGACGTCCCCAGACACCGGGTTGTCGCACACCGGGTTTCGTTGCGTCAAAGACGCGCCGGCGCCCTGAGTCGCCTCCTTCAACGGCCGCTCAGGATCTTTGTGAAGGGCGCACCCATGTTTCCGGAAGGTTCCGTGAGTCCCAACGCTGCGCTGAGCGTGGGGGCGATGTCGGTGATTGAGAAGCTGTCGGCGTAGCGCCCGGGCTTGAACCCAGCTCCCAAAAACAGCACGGGAATGTGCGTGTCATATGAGTAGGGGGACCCATGCGTCGTCCCCACCGAGGCGGTACCCGAGAGTTGGAACGGTTTCTGGACAAGAATCACGTCCCCGCTGCGCTCAGCGTGAAACCCGTTAAGCACAAGCTGCCCCAACGCACCCGGCGCGCGCCCATCGAGGAGTTGGGCGCGGGTGAAGGCCGCCTGAAAGTGCCCCGTGTCGAGCGCCCAATCCCGGATGGCGGCGGCCAGAGCGTCCGCAGCGATGCCACGCTCGCGCAGGGCCGCATGGTCGAAGTAGAGCGCACCGTCGTGCAGTCGCGGCGACAGGAAAAAGCGGCCCGCGCCAAATTGTTTCTCAAGGACCGCGAACAACTCCCCAATCAGCGGAGTCATGTCCACCCGCTTGCCATCCAGTCCCTGCGAGAGTGCAAACTCCGGTGCGGGCGCAACCCCGTGGTCGGCCGTTAGCACGATGGTGACGTTGGCGAGGCCGATTTTGCGGTCCAACCGGGCAAAAAGCGCCGCCAGTTGCTGGTCCAGACGCAGGGCGATGTCCTGCACCTCCTGCGAGTAGGGACCGAAAATGTGGCCGGCAGCATCGGGGGAGGAAAAGGAGATGCTCAGCAGGTCGGGTTGGGGGCCCACTCCTAACTGCTCCCCGTCAATCGCCGCCTCAGCGAACTCTGCGAGCAGTTGGTTGCCGAAGGGCGTGGGCACGATGTTTTCAAATCCCTCGGCGGGCGAAAGCTTGATGATGTGGTCAAAAGTCTTGGAGCGGTCGCCCGAAGTGGCCCCTTCACCCGGAAGCTCGTCAGCCCATTGATAGGCGCTCTCAGGAAGCAACCGTTTCCAAGTCTCGCCGATGAAGCTGGCCGGCACTTTGCGTGCATTGAAGGCGTCGACCCATTTGGGGAGCGCCGGCATGTAGTAGGTACTAGTGATGAAGTTGCCGGAGGCCGAGTCAAACCAGTACGCCCCGGCCGGTCTCTTGCCGGCGGGCAGAATGGCGCCGCGGTCCTTGAGGGAAATGCCCACGACCTTGGAGCGGTAGCGCAGCCGCAGTTCGTCCGACAGATTCGACCCGGTAAAGTTGCGCGGGGACCGTTTGCCGACGGTTCCTGAAGCGCCCACTCCCTCCACATCCGGGTCCGACACACAATTGAGGTTCTTGCCGGTGCGTTTGTCGAACCAGTCGTTGCCGATGATGCCGTGCACCGAAGGCGGTGCGCCGCTCAGAAAACTCGCATGGCCCGGGCCGGTGACGGTGGGACAGTAATTATAGTGGGCGAAGGTCAGGAAAGCCCCTTCCTCCATCAGCAGACGGAACCCGCCCTTCCCAAACTGATCCTTGAAGCGCTCCAGATAGTCGTAGCGCAACTGGTCCACCAAAATGGCTACGACGAGCTTTGGGGACTCTGCGTGGGACGGGGTGGCGCCCCCGAAGAGGAGGGCCGCGATTAAAAGGTGGCGCAGTTTCATGGGGGTACGTGGGGGTCTCCGGTGCGCCCTCGCAGGAGAGCGGTCAGTGGACGTGTTTGCCGCCAGGATTGTACGCACAGCCTCCGCCGTGGTTGCTTGAACCGCAGTGTACGCAACCTTTGCCGTGGCCATGGCGGTGTTTTCCCGAGGGCGAGTAGGCGCAGCCCCCACCGTAGTTTGTGGAGCCACAAAACACGCACTCCTTGCCGTCGGCGTCGCTTTCATGTTTGCCGTTGCTGCTGTGGGGACAGCCTCCGCCGTGATTGGTGGAGCCGCAGTAGATGCATTTGCTTGCCATGGGATGTTCTTGGAGGAGAGAGGAGACTCGGGGTGAGGGGCCCACGGCAGCCGTAGCCGTGAGAGCCAGAAAAAGAATCTGGAGGAATTGGAGGGGGACAACGCGCACAATAGGAGTGGGACTGGGGGACCTGCCTAGGCGGGTGCACGGAAGGAGTCAACGTCCGATGACAAAGAGGCCGAAGCGAATCCAGAGCGGAATGGTGACGAGGCTGATCAGGGTGGTGAGTAAAATGATCTGAATGGAGAAGCGGCTGTCTGCGTTGTGCAGTCGGCAGATGACAATAGGCATCATGGCGCTGGGCATGGCACCCTGCAGAATCAGCACGCTGCGCAAGGCCTCCGGCATGGGCAGCCACCGTGCGGTGGCGAAATAAAGGAGGGGCAGCACGAGGATCCGGGCGGCTACCGCCAAAGTAAGGGCGCCGTAGCGGGGGCGCTCATCATGGGTGATGCGCAGTTGGTCGTACAGGGTGACCCCGGCGAGGAGCAGCGCCACAGGAATGGCGGCCTGGCCAAGCATGTGGAGCGATTTGCGGAAGAAGACGGGCAGCCATTCGTTTGCGTGCAGCAGGTTGAGCGCACCCGAGAACAAAATGGCAAGGGTGGGAGCGTTGACCAGCCTCCGCCAGAGGGAGCCGCCTGCCTGACGGGTCAGTACCCAGATTCCGAGGCACCACATCGCCACTTCCACCCCGAGGTTGTGTAGAAAAAGAACCCCCAGCGTCTCCTTCTGGTAAAAAACCTCCGCCAGAGGGATTACCATGTAGCCAAAGTTCTGGACGCCGGCCGAGATGATGCCTGCGCCGCTGGTTGCGTGGGGAACGCGGCAGGGCGCGAGGAGCAGGGCCACCACGGCCATGCTGAGGGCAATCAG
>CANJYI010000341.1 GCA_947478975.1 Chthoniobacteraceae bacterium | reverse complement strand
GCATCACCGGATTGCGCGGCCCTAGAACACGCGCCATCCACGCACCAATGTGAGGGCAGGCGACGGTCTGGGGCGGGACGTATCCGGTGTGCCAGTGGTACTGGTGGCGGGAGTGGAGGATGCTCCCCAGATCCGGCTGCACGTGCGAGCGGATCAGTGTTCCGCGGTCGAGGACCTGCGCGATGTTCTCCAAGCCCTCGCAGATCTGGATTCCCGGCACTGCCGTGTTGATGGCCGGGAAGGTCGACAGGATGTCTGCCATCGGGCGTCCCTTTTCGTAGGGAAGGTAGCGTTTCGGATCGAAATTGTCGGGGGCAGCCATGCCCCCGCCCATCCAAAGCAGGATGCATGAATCCGCCGTAGGGGTGGGGTGCTCGACAGGCTCTGCTGCGCCGGCGCGCGGCTCGGGGGCAAGAAAGGCGGCAAGGGACGCTGCGGAAAGTTTCTTGAGAAAATCGCGGCGGGAGTCCGTGGGATCAAGGGGAAGCGGGTTCATTGGACGAGCGTGGCTTGGCTGTGGGCTTTTTGTGCGCAAGAAGAGGTTCAGCGGACGAGTTGGAATTCAGGCAGGACAAAGACGGACCAGAGGAAATCCTCGATAAGCGGGGCCGTGGGTTTTTCGCCGAGAGCTTCCAGCGAGGCCGCTCTTTCGCCGGCCGAAGGCTGGCGCCCCAGAGCAGCAGTGTAAAGCCAGTCCACCAGTTGGTTTGGGGAGGTGAAATTGGCATCCTTTGCGATCCTTGCGGCGGCACCCGCCAACAGTTCCGACAGGCGTGCGCCTGCGGACAGGTCCAGCGCTTCCAGGGTGCTCAAGTCCTGGGGGCGGTTGGTGACAATCTGGTCCCGATTCGGCCGCCCGAGGGTGCGCATGAGCAGGTCGGCTTTGAGCAGCGCGGCGCGGGCGGGCGGCTGAGGTTGAATGGCCCATACGTAGTCGCGGTGCAACTGCGCGGATTTGAGGTCGGCGTCGTTTGGTTGCGGCGCTGTGAGGGCGGGGGACCAGCTTTCATTGGGAAGCTTTGCCGCTTCTGCCGAGAAGGTTCCTTTCTTGAGGGCGTCCTCCGAAAAGCCCGCCGCCGCCACCCAGGTCTGGTCCGAAAGCAGATTCTCCGAAGGCCCGTTTCCAAAAGAGAGTTCGACTCCGAGCAGTGCCTTGGGATCCCGCCCAGCCAGCACGAACGTGTTTTCTCCGGCCTTCACGAGGCTTTCGAGATGGAGCTCCGAGATCTTGCGGTGTTTTTGCAATTGGGGTGCCTTTACCTCGGTGCCGTTGACAAAAAGGCGCGTGTCACCGCTGGCCGCGAGGACTCCCGTCGCGGTGGCTGGCTTAGACTTCAGGGTGATCGTTTTCTGGAGGACCGAGACTGGGCTCGGGGCCGCGGGTTTTGCGGCTGCTGGAGCGCCCTCCGGCACGGGGGCACTGGGCCGGGGGGGAGAGGAAATCCAAATCGCCGCCAACGGTTTTGTCTCCAACAGGTCGGCTCTCGGCTGGCCCCGCCTGACCGGGGCGTCCCATTTCTTCGGCGCTGTCTGAGTGATTTGCCAAACGGCGTCCACGTACTGTTCCGCGGTCATTCTCTTGGCCCTCGGGCCCTGAAAAACAAAGGGGGCGGTGGCGTCGTCCTTGTGCCTTTGGGCGACCCCGGACTGGTAGGCTTTGGATGTGGCGATTAGGCGCAGCGCCCCCTTTAGATTGAAGCCGCCCTCCGCAAAGGCCCAGCCTTGGTAGTCGAGGAGCTCCTCGCTCCAGGGTTCCGTGCCCATGGCGTCAACCGGGTGCACGAGGCCTCTTCCCATCAATTGAGCCCACAACCGGTTGACCATGGTGCGGGCGAACCAGCCGTTTTCACGGTGGGTCATCAGTTCCGCCAGTTTTTGCAAACGGGCCTCACGCGGGGCGGCTGGATCCACCTGGCCGATTTCGGGGAACGGCCAAGCTGGCTGCGCGATTTTGCCGGTGAGCTTCTCGCAACGGGCGATTTCGATGGGCTTTTCGGAGTAAATGGCGGCGAGGCCGTACGCATCGGTGAGCTTCCAGTGGTCGATGAAGCTGTCGTGGCAGGAGGCGCATTTGAGGTTGAGGCCCAAAAAGGACTGGGAGATGGACTGGGCGTACTGGACTTCGCGCGTCTGGCTGGCGCTTACGGTACCGCGCCAGGTGATGCCTGAGGCAAAGCCTTCTGTGGCGGGCGAGGGGTTGACGAGCTCGCGGACCATGGCGTCGTAGGGCTGGCTGGAGGAGAGGGCGTCATAGAGCCAGGAGGACACCTGTTTGCGTCCCCCGGTGATGAAGCCGGTGCCTCCGTAGTCGTTGCGCAGAAGGTCGTTCCAAAAAGTCAGCCAGTGCTCGGTATACTCCGTGTTGCGCGCGAGCAAGGAGTCGACCAGGCGGGTGCGTTTGTCCGGACTGGGGTCTGAAACAAACGCGCGTAGCGATTCCGGCTCCGGCAGAAGCCCCACCAGATCCAGCGAAACGCGCCGCGCAAACTGGGTGTCATCCGCCGGGCGAGGGGACTGCAGGGAGTTTTTGGCGTAGTACTTCGTTAAAAGCCGGTCCAAGGGGTTTTCCTGTGGATCAGCCGAGGGGGAAAGCTCAGGCAACCGCGGCCTGACTGGGGCGTTGTAGGCGGGTTTGACAAAGGAGAAGCCTTCCTCCCAAGCCGCTCCGGTTTCCAGCCAGGACTGGAGGAGTTGGAGTTGCTCGGGCGTCGGCCGCTTGCGGTCTTTTGCCGGAGGGGGCATGACGGTGTCTGGGTCCGTGCTCAGGAGCACTTTGAGCAGCGTGCTGGAGGCGGGGTTTTTCTTGTCGAAGACCGCCCCGTTCTCGCTGCCAGCCAGAAAGAGCGTCTGGGTGTTCATCGAGAAGCCGCCCTTTTTTTTGTCCCCCAGATGGCAGCTGCCACAGAGTTCCTTGAGGGTGGGCGCCACCTGGTGTGCGAAATCTGCGGGTGCCCCTGGCGCTCCCGCGGTTGCCGTCGCTCCTCTTGCCGCAAGGGTGCCGGTGAAAAACAGGCAAAGCAGGGTGAGGCCTTGGACGAATGAGGCTGGCGGTGGAGGGGTGTGGCGCATCGGCTGGAGGTTTGGAAAGCTGATTGAAGGGGGGATTGAGGGGGAAACGGACCCATCTGTTGACACAGAGAACGGGTCAGGAAAGTTTTAAATAAGTGCGGCCGGCGCCACTTTCTTTGATTTAGAACATCTGTCTAGTTAGTGTTCATTAGGGGCGGTGACACGCAGTCCTTTTTTCTAAAATTCTCCATCGGTTCTAAAATGAGCATCCAATCTTTCATGCGTTGCCTCCCTGTGAGCGTCCACTCTGGTTCCCTTCTGTTTTCCCGCCTGCCGCTGGCTTGTGCTGCATTGGTTGTTTTCGCGGGTCCGTGGGCGCCTTCGGTGCAGGGGGCTTCTTCGTCCAAAAAAGCTGCTTCCGAGGAATCCCGTCCGGCCCAGAAGCAAGCGCCGGGCACGGCTGGGAAGTCCTCCTCAAAAACGGCGCCCAAGGCCCCGGCGAAGGCGGTTGCCGTTGAGCGCGACGAGGTCGAAGGGGGCATCCCCAGGGTGCATGCGGCCTCCGCCATTCTGGTGGACGCATCCTCCGGCAAGGTGTTGCACGCGGTGAACGCGGATCAGGAGCGGGCCGTGGCCAGTACCCAAAAGCTCATGACGGCCCTTCTGGTAGCCGAGGCGGGGGGACTGGACAAGCCGGTGCGCATTGAGCAAAGCGACACCTGGG
>CANJYI010000340.1 GCA_947478975.1 Chthoniobacteraceae bacterium | reverse complement strand
CCTCTCAAAGCTGGACGGAATTGCCGCCGCCGCTCGCTCGGCCCTCAGCCCTGACGGTAAACGGTTGTGGCTGGCGGAGCCGGGTGCGAGTGCCCGAGTGTTGGGGGTGGAGAAGGGGGCGGTGCCGGTCGTTTTCGAGGGGGTCTCGAGCGACTCGCTTGGGGCGTTTTGTTTTTCCCCGGAGGGCGCTTCGGTTGCGCTGGTTTCCCGGGAGGGAAGCGTCGGGATTTTTTCAGTCGCTTCGGGCAAAGAGGAAAAGCGCTTCCAAGGCCCCGCCGGAGTCAAGACGCTCGCCTGGGCAGCCGATGGCAGCGCGCTGCTGTTTGGCACCGCGGCGTCCGTTCAGATCTGGTCGGTGGAGGTGGGTGCGCTGGTGCGCGAGATCAAGGTGGCCGGGCCGCAGGCCCTTGCCTTTTCGATGGACAGAAAGACCGTTGCTGTGGCGTGCGCCGACTCGGCGGTGCGCCTCTTTGACTTTGCTTCGGGGGCCGCAGGCAAGGAGTTTCGGGTCGAGCCGATGAATGCGGCGAAGGTGGCGGAGTGCGAGTCGAAGGCCGCCCGCGCCGGCCTGGACGCGGGCTTTCACGCAGGCGTGATTGCCCAGATCGAGGCCCAGAACAAGACACTGGAGGTGCACGAGAAAAAGGCAAAGGAGAGAATCGCCGCCGCGCAAAAGGCGCTCCCTGAGAAGCAGAAGGCCCTGGCGCCTGCCCAGTCTGCAAAGACCGAGGCCGAGAAGGCCGCCGATGAAATCGCCGGATTGTTGAAGGCGGAGGCAAAGCAACTCCCCGCAACGCTGGCCAAGCACAAGGAAGCAATTACCAAGTTGGCGGCGGCCGTCACGGCGGCAAATTCGGCTGCGTCCGCTGTGGAGTCGGCTCAAAACCACATCACCGACGGCGAGCAACAACTCCTGCAGATCACCGAAGCAAAGAACGCAAACACCGGTAAACGCGCAGCCGCCGATACCGCCCAGAAGGCAGCCGCCACAGTGCAGGCAGAGGAGATCAAGCAGGTCGCAAGTTTGAAGCAACCCGCACCCGGCGGTGCGCCCCAGATCCGGGCGGTGGCGTTCTCGCACAGCGGCAAGTTTGTTTCCGCCGTTTGTTCCGATGGGGGCCAACGGGTGTGGTCCGCCGCGGCCGGAACGCTTGTAGAGAGTTTTTCAGCCGGTGGCGCCGTTGCATCGGGCGCCCTCGCAGGGAGCGGCGGGGACCAGTTCGTGGCGTTTACCGACAACGGAACGCTGGCCCGTGCCGGCATTTCAAGGGGGTGGACCTTGTTTAAGACATTCGGCGGCGCCGGGGCTGAATCTCCTCTGGTGGATAGGGTGTGCGCCGTGCGTTTCAGTCCGGACGGGCGCTTGCTTGCCACCGGCGGCGGTGAGGCTTCCCGTTCGGGGGACGTGCACATCTGGGAGGTTGCCTCGGGGCGGTTGCAGCAGACCTGGGCGGAGCGACATGCCGACACCGTGCTGGCGCTGGACTTTTCGCCCGATGGAAAATGGCTGGCCTCCGGGGGGGCGGACCGTCTGGCGCGGGTGGCGGAGGTTGCCGGCGGAAAGCCTCTCCTCACCTTGGAGGGGCATACGCACCACGTGCTTGGAGTCGCATTTCGGGCGGACGCCCGGTTGCTCGCCACGGCTGGCGGCGACGGAGTGGTGAACGTGTGGAGCACGGAGTCGGGCGAGCGTTCCAAGAAGATCATCGGCTGGACCAAGGAGGTCACCGGGCTGCAGTTTCAGGGGGCGACAAACACGATTGTAACTTCGGCCGCTGACAATCAGGTGCGCATGGTCAAGGACGACGGCACCGAGGTGCGTGCGATGGCAAAACTGCCGGACTTCATTCAGGCGGCCGCCTGCGCGCCGAGCCGTTCCTGGATCGTGGGCGGCGGCGAGGACAGCGTGCTGCGTCTGTGGGACGGCGCAAGCGGGACGGAGTTGGCCGCCTTTCAATCACCCTAGAGCGGCCCCTTCCTTGAAAAAGAGATTGTCATGAGAACATTCCCAGAGAGTTTAGCTGAAAGCAGTTGCAGTGTGTTGTAGCCCATTCGTTTTATGTACACAGGTTCCTCCTCCAAAATCATCCCTGCCTGTTCCGGCCCGCTGGACCGGCGCAGTTTTATGCGTGTGGGCCTCTCGGGCTTTGCGAGCCTCGGGTTGCCGGCGCTCTTCCGGATGCGTGCGCAGGCCGCCGCCCTGGCCACGCCTGGAGCGAAGTCCGATCGGACGGCGGTGATCATGGTCTGGCAGCCGGGCGGTTGTTCCCACATTGACACCTACGATCCCAAGCCAGAGATCGGCAGCGAGTACCGGGGGCCCTTTAAAACGATCGCCACCAGCGTACCGGGAACCCGTATCACCGAGCTGCTGCCCCTGCAGGCGCGCATCGCCGACAAGTTTACTATCCTTCGTTCCATGCACCAGACGGCCGCGGGCCATCCCGCCGGTTCGATGCAGATGCTCTCGGGCGATCCCGACACGCGCGACAAGCCCAAGCCCCGCTATCCGGACTGGATGTCCATCGCCGCCTCCATCCGTGCCCGCGAAGGCGGCCGGGACAATCCGCTGCCTAACTACATCGGCGTGAGCGGTCCGACCGAGTATAACGGCCCCGCCTATGTGGGAGCCGCCTACGCGCCCTTTTCGATCTCGGGCGACCCGAGTCGGCCGGATTTCGAGGTGCCCAACATAGGGCTTTCCAACGCGGGTGAAGCGGTGCGTTTGAGCGACCGCGTGGCCCTTCGCAAGAGTCTCGATACGATGGAGCGGGGCTTTGACACCCTCGGTGAATTGGGGGCGCTCGACCAGTTCGAGTCGCAGGCCGTCATGCTGCTAACCAATCCCCGCACGCGCGACGCCTTTGACCTGAACAAGGAAGACGCCGCAACCCGCGACCGCTACGGGCGCAACCGCTGGGGGCAGCAGCTGCTTTTGGCGCGGCGCCTGGTCGAGGCCGGAGTGGAGATTCTCACCAGCAGCCTGAGCGGGCCGTTGTGCGGCCGGGTGGGCAACTGGGACGACCACGCGGTGAATCACAACGTGTTTGACGCGTTGCGCTTCAGAGCGGGGGCGTACGACCAAGCGGTTTCCGCGCTCATCGAGGACGTCTACGCGCGCGGCCTGGACAAGCGCGTGCTGGTGGTGGTCACCGGCGAGTTTGGGCGCACCCCCAAGATCGAGTTCAGTCCCAGCACCGGGGTGGGCGACGGCAGTGCGCCTTCCGGCACCACCCAGCCCGGTCGGGATCACTGGCCGCGGGCCTTCAGCAACATCTGGGCGGGCGGTGGCATCCAGACGGGCGGCGTCATCGGGGCGACCGACAAGCGGGGTGAGGACGTGGTCGAGCGCGGGTGCACGGCGGATGACTTCCTCGCGACAATCTACCAGCACCTCGGAATCGACAGCGCCTCGGAGACAATCAACGACCTCAATGGCCGTCCGACGCGGATCGTGCAGAACGGCCGTGCCATCCCCGAATTGACCCGCAGGGCGTAGGCCTTCGGGCATATTCACGAGGGATAACCTTTCGCTGACCGCCTCTGGAACAGGTAGGCATCCGCACGTAACTCAGGCTTTCAGAGGTTTTTTTGTGGTTTTCTGTAATCTGTAAAATTCGTGAAATCTGCGGATGCAACTCTGGAAGAGCGGCTTGTGAAGTTCTAGATAGAGCTCAAGGTGGAGCCTTCAGACTCCCCCAAAGCGGCGCTGGCGACGGTGAAAGTCCCGGACGGCTTCAAAGAGGT
>CANJYI010000339.1 GCA_947478975.1 Chthoniobacteraceae bacterium | reverse complement strand
TGCAGGCCCAACATGCGCGGGTGGTTTCCACCCTCTCCTCCGAGCGGGATGCTGCGATGCTCCAAAAGGACCAGCAGATTGCAGAAACGCACGCCGAGCGGGATCGCCGCATTGCGAAACTTGTGGCCGACCACAGACAGGCGGCCGCCACCCTTGCGTCCTCCAAGGATTTTGAAATCGCCAAGATCCGTGAGGATCTCAACGCGGCGAGGGTAGACGGCGACCGCCTCCGCGCGGCACTGGCCGACGCCGAACGCCGTTATCCCGGCGAGATCACGCGACTGCGCGAAGATCTGGACGCTTCCCGGAACGAGGCCTCCGAGCTCACCGCGCGTCTGGCGGCCGCCGAGAGCGATTCCCGGCGCCGGTTCGACCAACTCACGCGCGAGCGGGAGGCGCTCCTCAACGAAAAGGTCACCCTCCTCGCCCTGCTGGAGGAAACCCGCGAAGCGCTGCGCACCCGGACCGAGGAATTTTCCAAACAGGTTGAGCTGCTCATGCGGCAACGCGAAGAGGCACGCTCCGCGGCGGACACCGCCCGGGCATCCTCCCGCGAACAGGCCTTTGCTCTGGAGCGCGAACGCAACGAACTGCTCCGGGGCGAAACCGAGCAGCGCGAGCGCTCCGAGCGCGAACTGGCGCGTCTGCGCCGTGAACGCGACAGCGCAGTCCGGCAGCGCGACACGCTGCGCGAGCGGGCTGACGTCCTTCTGGAACGCCAGCAGCACCTGCTCGAAGACCTGTCCCGCCCGGCCACATCCTCGAGCCAAGCCTCGGGATGGGAGCCCAAGGGAATGTCCGGAATCAACGCGCCCCGCCTGTCGAATCCCGACGCCCGCTGAAAACAGCGGGTGGCCAGCGCAAGAAACGCCCCGCTTCAGAGCGGAACTCAGGAAGCGCGGTAGCCTTGGGGGTCAATCTCCACCGCCGCGTATCCGACTGCCCGGAGCCCCGCTTCCAGACGGAGCGTAGCCTCGGGCAGTTTGCACATCTCCTCGGGAGCGATCTGCACCCGGGCTAGGGCCGCCGAAACAGCGCCCCCGTGGGCCGCGGCTGCTTCCTGCTCGATGTGCCTGACTCGAAAGACTGAAAAACCCAGGCTGCGCACCCATTCCTCCCCCGCCTCCACCATTGCCAGCGCGTCGGCCGTGACCGGCGTGCCGTGGGGAATCCGGGAAGAGAGGCACGGCTGCGCAGGGGCATCCGCCGTGGGCAGCCCAAGCGCACGGGAGGCGGAACGGATTTCCGCCTTGGTCAGCCCCGCGTCGCGCAGGGGCGCAAGCACCTGAAACTCCGCCGCCGCCTGACGCCCCGGGCGAACCTGCCGCATGTCGTCCGCGTTCTCGCCATAGGCAAGGCCACGGAAATTCCGGCTTTCGGCAATCCGCTCTAGGTTGGAGAACAACTCCGCCTTGCAAAAATAGCAACGGTTTACGGGGTTTTGCGCGTAAGCCGGGTTCTCCAGCTCTGCCGTGGGGACGACCTCGACGGGGGCGTCGAGGGCAGCCGCAAGGGCGAGCGCCTCGGCAAGGGCCCTGCGCGGCAGGCTTGGACTGTCGGCGATGACCCCCAGCATTGCTCCCCGGCCAAGCGTGCGGCGGGCCTCCGCCAACAGATAGGCGCTGTCGACTCCGCCTGAGTAAGCGACAAGCAGCGGGGCATGGCGCTGTAACGCCAACCGCAGCGCCTGTTGTTTGGCCCCGAGCAGCTCCATAAAAAGCAGCCTAAAGAAGGATGCGCCGGAAGAGTTCGTCCAACGGCACGCTGAGTCCGATGTAAAAGTCCCCGAACTCCGCGTACTTCACGCTGACCTCGTCGAAGCGCATTTTGTAGACGATGTCCTTGATGTAGTAAGTGTCGTGCGCAAAGAGGGTGACGCCCCATTCCGCATCATCCAGCCCCGTGCTGCCCGTGATGAGCTGGAGGATTTTGCCATGGTACTGGCGCCCGACCCGCCCGTGTCCCGCCATCAGGGCCTTGCGCTCCGCGAAGGACAAGGCGTACCAGTTTTGTTCGGGGTTGCGGCGCTTGCTCATTGGGTAGAAGCAGAACACCTCCCAGTTGGGGAGCGTCGGGTAGAGCTTGTCCTTCCCGTACTTGGCCATGCGCACCTTGAATTCTTCCATGGTCTTCTCAAACTCGGCCGAACCTGGCAGCAAGCTTTGCTCCTTCTCCAGAGTCACCGCGTACTCTTCGGGAGAAGTGACGTATTCGCTTTCCTCCGTGAGCGACAGGAAACTGTAGACGGGGGTGAGCACATCGGGCCCGAGGCTCAGGGAGAGACGCTTTTCAAAGGCGTTAGCCTGGTGCAGATCCGGGGTGAGCAGCATGAAGGCGACGTCGGCCTTAGGGGAAACGATGCTGAAAACGAGCAACTGCGTGTGCTCCACCGCGCGGATTTCCTGAATCAACTCTGTGAGATGCGTCTTTGCGGCGATGCGCTCCTCTGAGTTGAGCATCGACCACTGGCCGTGTTCCACCCGGTAGAACAGATGCAGGACGTGCCACCCTTTTTCGGGGACCAACGGAGTTACGGAGGACGAGGACATATCCCCCGATCATGCCCCCGCCACGCAGGCGGTCAAGGAAGCCCCGCTGCACCCAACACAATCCCCGCCGAAAGAGGAGTTCCACGCAGGAATTCCGCCGCCCGCAAACGCTTCTTTCCCTCCAACTGCACCTCGGTCAGCCACACGGACCGCTCCCCCGCAGCAACCAGGATTCCCCGGCGCTCCGTGCTTAGGACGGCTCCCCCGGGGGCGCCCCCTGCTGGCGTCCGGCTTTGGATCACTGAAAAGACCTTGAGCTTTCGCGCCCCCTCCCCCGGCAGGACCGTGTAGGCACCGGGCCACGGGTTCATGGCACGCACCCGCCGGTCCACCACCTCGGGCGACTCCCAGGAAAGCAGTCCATGCTCACGGGTAAGCTTGTGGGCGTAGGTGGCTTGGGCGTTGTCCTGCGGGGTTCTGGGAGCCGTGCCTTGAGCGAGCAGCTCCAAGGCCGCTTGCAGCGCCTTGGGCGCCAGCAAGCCAAGCCTGTCATGCAGGCTGCCTCCGGTTTCCCTGCGCCGCAGCCTCAGCCGCTCCTCCAAGAGAATGTCGCCCGTGTCCAGCCCCTCTGCCATGTACATGACAGTCACCCCGGACTCTTTGTCACCCGCCTCGATCGCGGCTTGGATCGGCGCCGCGCCCCGGTGCCGGGGAAGTAGGGAGGCGTGCAGGTTCAGGCAGGCGAGCGTCGGAAGCTCGAGGACCGACAAGGGCAAAATCTGTCCGTAGGCCATGACGACTAGCACCTCCGGCGTCCATTCGCGCAAAGCCTGCACGGCGGTCGGTTCGCGCAACTTCAGCGGCTGCAACACCGGCAGGCCCTCGCGCAAAGCGATCTGCTTGATCGCGGAAGCCTGCAGCACTTGATGCCGCCCCACGGGCTTGTCGGGCTGGGTCAACACCCCGGACACGGTGTGGCCAAATTGCAGAAGCCACTCCAGGGAGGGCGCCCCAATGTCGCCGGTGCCAGCAAAGACAATGCGCATCTGGGCTATTCCATCGTCCCGATGATTGCGCTCAAGATGTCGTAGGTAACCTTCACCGGGGGTTGTGTTGCATCCAGAGTCAGCACCTTTCCGGGCCCGTAGAAATCAAGCACGGGCTTGGACTCCTCCTCGTAAGTCACCAACCGCCTGCGGATGGTTTCCTCGTTGGCGTCATCAAAGCGGTTTTCCTTGAGGGCCCGCTTCTTCAACCGGTGGATCAAAGCCTCC
>CANJYI010000338.1 GCA_947478975.1 Chthoniobacteraceae bacterium | reverse complement strand
GCGGCGCGCTCGTCCTCTTCAAAGCGTACGTGGGCCTGCGCCACGGTGTGGTGATCTGCCATGCGCACGCCCGCCGCCTGGTAGGAATGGAGCACCGCGCGGTTCAGTTCGACCAGGGCGCGGTCGCGCCAGAGGGTCGATTCGCGGTTGGAGAAAATCCCGAGCCTTTGTGCGACCTCGGGCAGCATGTCGTAGCGGCTGATGTCGGCGAGGTTGCGCGCTCCGATTTCAGTGCCCATATACCAACCGTTGAAGGGAGCCGCCGGGTAATGGATTCCCCCGATTTCGAGCAGCATGTTTGAGACAATCGGAACGGCATACCAGCGCAGGTCGAGCTCCCTGAACCAGTCCCATTCCGGGTGTGAAAGCGGCACTTCCAAAACACTGCCGCGCGGAATTTCAAAAAGCCGCGGCTTTTGTCTGGGACCGGAAAGCAGCAGGGGCAGCACGTCAAACCGTCCACGTTCCTCCGGAGGCACCCACCCCAAGCGCATACACTCTTCCGTAAAAGCCGTCTCCGCTGGGTCCCCAAGAACCGCCCCGTCCTCCGCCCGGTAGCCGGCGTAGCGGAGCAGCTGGTAGTTCCAGATTCGGAGTGTGTTTCTGGAGCGAGGACGGGCGGGCGCGAAGACCGTCACCAGCGGACGCACCGCGCCCGCATTGGTGGCGGCTTCCACATGTGCACAGCATTGAGCAGCCACGTCCTCGAGGGAGTGGAGGCCGCGTGCGTCGCGCACCTCCAGCTGCTTCCAGAAAAAACGACCGATGCAGCGTACGCTGTGGCGCCAGGCAAAGCGGCAGCCCCAAAGCAGTTCCTCGGGGGAGTGCTCGTAAAAACCGTGCCGCTGAATCTCCAGACGGACCTGTTCGCGACGCGCCGTAGTGACCGGCGGGCCGCCGGGTTCTATTTCGAGGAGGTCCAAAAAGGCGGTGGCCTTGTCCTCGAGCGAAAGCCGCCGCGCAGGGTTGAGGCGCCGATAGATGGCAGCCGCAGCCGGCGGCGTGGCGCTCTGCGGGCTCCCTGCTGTTTGCGGGCAAAAGGACATCAGCCAGGCCAGTCTTCTAGGGCTGAAAGTCGGCGCTCAACGCCGTCTCCTCCCAGAGCCTCAACTCCGCTTCGCGTTGGGCCAGCGTGCGGCGGGATTTCTCCAGCGCGTACTTCCCGAGCACCAAGCGCTGGGGAGCCTTCTCGGCGTCGACCGCCTGCAAAATGGCTTTGGCGGCCCGCGCCGGATCGCCCGGCTGCTTGCCGTCGATGGTGGCCAAAAACTTCCCGAACTTGCCTGAGCTCCCTTCGTACTCGGGCAGGATTGAGGGAGCGCGCTCGAGTCCGCGCGCGATGAAGTCGGTACGAAAAGGGCCGGGCTGCACCAGGGTGACCTTCAGGCCGAAGCCCCGCCCCTCCAAGGCGAGCGATTCGCTCACTCCTTCGAGGGCGCACTTGGCGGCGCCATAGATTCCGAACCCGGCGTAGTTTGCTATGGCAGCGGCGGCGCTGATGTTGAGGACGTGCCCGCTTTTCGCAGACCGGAAATAGGGCAGGGCAGCGCGGATCAGTGCGAGCGGACCGAAGAAGTTGACGGCAAAATTGCGCTGGATCTGGTCGGGGGTGGACTCCTCCACCGCCCCCACCAGGCCGTAGCCGGCATTGTTGACCAGCACGTCGAGGCGCCCAAACACGCGGACGGCCTCCGCCACCACCGCGCCGCATTGGGCTGTGTCGGTGACGTCCAGCTCCGCCAGATGGACGGTGCCCGGCCAGCGTGCGGCCAACTCGAGCAGGGGCGCTGTGTTGCGTGCAGTGGCGACCACCCGGTCACCCCGTTCCAAAGCGGCCTCAGCCAAGGCGCGGCCAAATCCGCTGGAGCATCCGGTAATCAGCCAAACTTTCTCAGTCATGCCCGCATTCATAGCGTGGCTGTCGGCTTTGGCACGGCGGAAATCGGCCATTGAACGCGCTCCGGGCGCCCTGAGCGCAGGTATTCCAGGCCGGGGCTGCGGCCCGCGTGCCTATTTGCGCGCCTCGGGAATCACCTTGAGCCGCACGGAGTCCTTGCCCCGTTCCACAGACACATCCACCGTCTGGCCGATTTTGACCGCATCCAATGCGAAGGTGTAGTCGTAGATGTTGGTGATTTTTTGGCCGCCAAACTCGACGATCACATCCCCACCCTGGAGGCCGCCCTTCTCCGCCGGACTGCCGGCGCGCACGCCGCTCAACTTCACTCCCTTGACCTCGGTGGCGTAGTCGGGAATCGAACCGATGTAGGCCCGCAGCGTTTCGCGCGACCCTGACTCCTGCTGCTGCGAGCGTTCCACCCGCGCAAAGTCGGGGCGTTCGGGCGCCGAGGCCAGATCCTGAATCAGGGCCGCCGCAAACTTGCTGATCCGTTCCAAGCCGGGGTAGTCCAGCTTTTCGGGCGTGTCCGTGGGCCGGTGGTAGTCGTCGTGTGAGCCGGTGAAGAAACTCAGCACCGGGATACGCTTGGGATAAAAGCTGGTGGTGTCGGTGGGCAGATAGGGATCGTCCTGCAGAACCAGGTTGAATCCGGCGGCGACGTTGCGCTTTTCAATCAGCGGGCGCCAGGACTTGGAGGAGCCCACGCCCTGCAGGTTCAGGCGGTTTTCGCGCAACCGGCCGACCATGTCGAAGTTCACGTAGGCCGCGATCTTAGCGATATCAACGGGCGGCTTTTCCGCAAAGGAGGCCGACCCGATCAGCCCGATCTCCTCGCCCGACCAAAACCCCAGAAGCACTCCGCGCTTGAAGCGTTCCGGGTGCAGCTTGCGTTCCTGCGCGAGTGACGCGGCTACCTCGAGCAGCAGGGCGCAGCCCGAGGCGTTGTCATCGGCGCCGGCGTGGATGCCCTTTTCCTCCCCGGAGCGAGCGAGGGAATTCGACTCCACCCCTCGGCCCAGATGGTCGTAGTGGGCGCCGGCGAGAATCCATTCGCCCGTGGAACCGGGCCCGGGCGGGATGGCCGCCACCACGTTACGGTCGGTGCCTTTGCGATGGACGACTCCTGCTTCGAGTCTGACTTTCACTCCCGGCAGCACGAAGCCTCCCGGGGCGTGCGGGTTCTCCTGGTCGAGTTCGGCCTGTGCCTGTTTGAGCGTTTTTCCCGCTGCGGCCAGCAGTGCGTCCGCCACCTGCAAGTTCACCGAGTGCGCGAGAATACCGGACCCGCCCAGCGCGTTGTCGGAAGACAGCCCGACCAGGTCGCCCGGTTGTGGAGACGCAGGGCCGGCGACAACAAGCACCGCCTTCGCTCCGCGTTCGCGCGCCAGCATCGCTTTGTAGCGCAGGCCTGCATAGCGGTTGAGTTGGGCCCGTCTGGGCGCCTCCACTCCTTCGGGCACGTACCGCAGAAGCAGCACCACCTTGTCCTTCACCTCCAGCCCGTCGTATGAGTTGTAGCGCAAGGTTTTGTTGCCTTCGGGCACGGACAAGCCGTATCCCGCGAAGACCACCTCGGCCTCGGCTGTACCGGAGTCGCTGAAGGGCAGCGGCCGGAAATCCTTTTGGAGCGCGAAGGTGCTCGCCTTGCCTCCGCTCTCCGCCGCCAGTGTGTTGTGGCCCTCGAGCAGTTCAACGCCTGCGGGAAACTCAAACTCTTTGGCGAAGGTTTCGCCGATGGGTTCAAGAGCGTTCGCCTTGGCATAGGCGGAAATCCAGTCTGCGGTCGCCTGCGCTCCCGGGGTGCCGGTGCGGCGTCCTTCGCGAGCGGGATCCGCCAGCCACTGCACCTGCGCCTGCAAATCCGCCGCCCGAATCTCCG
>CANJYI010000337.1 GCA_947478975.1 Chthoniobacteraceae bacterium | reverse complement strand
TCAGGAGGTTCACTGCGCAATACCAATTTCCTTCCACCGTTTTTTTCGCCGTAGCTCAGCGAAGAATCCATGTTGAAGACTTGGCGCTGGGCCAACCGCCTCACGACTTCTCAATTGGAAAGAGCGAAAAACCAAAAAAAAGTCGCAGGAACACCACCTGTTCGGGTCTGTTACTTGGGGTCCTTGCCCTTCCCCCTAGGGGCTTCCCCCTGCCTCCTCTTTCCAACCCCCTGAATCAAACCGTTCCCCGGCCCCCATAGTTTCCATGAACCCACTCAGACCCCTGCTGCTCCCCTGCCTGCTTGCCGTCTCCGCCCCCGCGCTTTTGGCGCAGGAACCGGTCAAGATCACCCTCAAGACCCTCACCGCCCAGATGCGGTTCGACTTGGCCGACCTGACCGTCTCACCGGGGGCCAAGGTGCAGCTCACCTTCGAAAACCCGGATGACATGCCCCACAACGTGGTGTTCTGCACCCCGGGCACCAACGTCGAGCAGTTGGTCATGAAAATGCTCGAGAAACCGGAGGAGGCGATGAAGAACAACTTCCTTCCCGACGACCCGAAGGTGTGGCTCAAGTCCCGACTGCTCAACCCCCACGAAAAGCAGGTGATCGAATTCACGGCTCCAGACAAGGCTGGCACTTACCCTTACGTCTGCACCTTCCCCGGGCACGCAGCCAGCATGAAGGGAACCCTGCGGGTTCTGAGCGAGGCTCCCAAACTGCAGGACCTCCAGTTCGCCCTCTACCATGGGGACTGGAAAAACCTGCCCGACTTCTCAAAGCTCACCCCACACCGGAGCGGGGCGGTAGCCGACAACCTCGTCCAACTCAACTTTGACGACTACAAGAACCAGTACGGACTGGTCTTCACCGGAAAGCTCAATTTCCCCAACGACGGGGAATACACCTTTTACTGCGCCAGCGACGATGGTTGCCGCATTTTGGTGGACGGGGAGCGGGTGCTCAACGCCGACGGCATCCATCCGGCGGACCTGCGCGAGAGCAAAAAGAAGATCAAAAAGGGACTGCGCGACGTCCGGATCGAGTACTTTCAGGCGGCGGGCGGTGCGGAACTTTACGTGGGCTGGAGGCCCGAGAACTTCGACATCACCGCCCTGTCCAAGTGGCAGCCGGACGGCTGGAAACTGGGGGTCCAACAGAAGAAAAACGAGTTCGTGGGCCTGCCTTTGGAGCCCAAGGACAGTCCGGTGATCTACCGCAATTTCATCACCGGCGCGGGCAACCGTGGCATCGCGGTGGGCTTCCCCGGCGGCCTCAACTTTGCCTGGAGCGCCGAAAGCATGAACCTCGCGCTCGCCTGGCGCGGCGCCTTCATGGACGCCGCCCGCCACTGGAAAAACCGCGGCGGCGGCCATCAGAATCCGGCCGGCTTTGACGTGGTGCGCCCGACGGATTTGGTGCCCCCGTTCGCGGTGCTCGATTCGCCCGAAACCGCCTGGCCCACGCTGGCGCCCGAGGCGACCCCCGAGGGTTACGCCTGGAAAGGCTACCAACTCGACAAGGACGGCGTCCCCACCTTCCGCTACGTGTGGAACGGGGTGGAAGTCGAGGACCGCATCTCGGCCAAGGGCGACTTCAAAACGGGCGGCTCGCTGGAGCGCAAGATCTCCCTCAAAGGCAAGCTCCCCGCCAAGGCCTTCCTCCTTCTGGCGCGCAATGCAAAAGTCACCCCCGGCCCCGACGGGTTCCTCGTCCAGGCCGAGAAGCTTTCGCTGACCGGTACCAACTACGAAAACCAGTTCAGTATGCAGGCGGACGGCGCCACCGTCTCGGGCGGCAACCTTGTCGTACCCGCCCGCAACGAGATCGTGGTGCGCTACGCCTGGCCCGCCCTGCATCCCGCTCACTCCCTTCCCCAGGCCTCCCAGTAACACCCCCTCCCCAATCTGACGCATTTGACGCCCATGAAAGCGCATACCCTTCTTCTCTCCGTACTCGCCGGCGGCCTTGCCTCCGCCTCCGCACAGGAAGCGGCTGAAGCCGAGTTCTACAAAATCACCACCTTCCCCACCCCGCCCGACGCCGCCATCGAAGTCGGCTCGGTGGATTTGCTGCCCGACGGACGTGTCGCCCTGGGCACCCGCCGCGGCGAGGTCTGGCTGGCTTCCAACGCCCAAAACTCCACCACCGTCGGCGTCTGGAACGCGACCACGATGCGTTTTGAGGCAGACAAGTCCGCCTCGCCCAAGGACACCATCCAGTACCAGCGCTTCGCCGAGGGGCAGCATGAACTACTCGGGCTCAGCTGGAAGGACGGCTGGCTGTACGCAGTGAACCGCTACGAGGTTCTCCGCATGAAGGACTCCACCGGTTCAGGCAAAGCCAACCTGTTTGAAACCGTGAGCACCCCCTGGGGCGTGAGCGGAGACTACCACGAGTACTCCTTTGGTTCGCGCTTCGACAAAAACGGCGACCTGTGGGTCGTCTCCTGCCTGACCGGTTCCTTCTCGAGTAAGACAGCCTTCCGCGGCTGGGCCGTGCGCGTCCAACCCGACGGAAAGATGGTCCCCACCTGCAGCGGCATCCGCTCCCCCGGAGGCATCGGCTTCGACGCCGACGGCGAAGTCTATTACACGGACAACCAGGGCCCCTGGCATGGCGCCTGCACACTGCAACACCTCATCCCGGGCTCCTTTCAGGGGCATCCCGGCGGCAACCAATGGTACGATCTGGCCCCCAACATGGGCCCCCGCCCCGTCGAACCCAACGACCAGAGCCGCATGGTGACCGAGCGTGAGCGCATCAAGGAACTGGTGCCACCCGCCGTGTACATGGTCTACGGCCCCGGCAAGATCGGTAACTCGTCCACCGCGGTGGTGTGCGACTTGAGCGAAGGAAAGTTTGGCCCCTTCCAAAAGCAGCTTTTCATCCCCGACCAAAGTCATTCCAACGTTTCCCGCGTGTACCTGGAGACGGTCAACGGCGTGAAGCAAGGGGTGGTCTTCCCCTTCCTCAAGGGCCTGCGTTCGGGCCCGATCGGGGCCCGCATGGGCAAGGACGGCAAGTTCTTCGTGGGCGGCTCCGACCGCGGCTGGGGCGCCAAGGGGGGCCAGCCCTTCGCCTTTGAACGGGTCGACTGGACAGGCAAGGTGCCCTTCGAAGTCCACGAAATGCACGCCAAGCCCGACGGCTTCGAGCTCACCTTCACCGAACCGGTCGATCCGGCGACCGCAGCGGATCCGGCCAGCTATTCGGCCCGTGCGTTCACCTACATTTACCAATCCAAGTACGGCAGTCCCGAAGTCGACGATGTCTTTCCCAAAATTGAGAAGATCGACGTCGCCAAGGATGGAAAGTCCGTCCGCCTGAAGTTCGACGTCCTCACCAAGGGCCACATCCACGAACTGCACTTCGAGGGGATCCGCTCCAAGAGCGCCCGCCCGATCCTGCATCCGGTGGCCTATTACACCCTCAACGAAATCCCGGCGAAGTAGGGCTTAGCGGAGCCCCGCCGGATTCTCGGTGGGGCCTTTGTCGCTGCTTCTTTATGCAGCGGGCAAGTGATCCGCAGGTGTCGCAGACGCTCCGTGCAGCGGCACCCGGGCGGGGCCTGCGGAGTCGCAATTGACGGCTGAGACGGGTGTGCTGCCCGCCGCCGCCAGTGCGTAAAAAACTGCCTCGTCAGCAGAATCTGTGGGTAAGCTCCGGTTCAGGAAGCGCGCCAAGATTATGATATAAAGAGACTTGCAGCGCTTGGAAAGTGCGCAGCCCATAGGCTCTACGTTTCACAAGGTTGCACTTGAGATTCAAGCCCTCCACCAC
>CANJYI010000336.1 GCA_947478975.1 Chthoniobacteraceae bacterium | reverse complement strand
GACCCGGAAAACCGCCCACAAAATCACCAGAACCACACAGGCAGCCCCGATCCGCGTGTGGCCAAAATTAAGATCCGTGTACAGGTTGTGCGCACTGGGAAAGAGACTCCCTGACGGGTCCGCCGCGGGGAATGTCGGAATCGCCAGACCGGCGCCGAGATGCCGCATCGCAGCACCCAGAATCAACTGGCAATAGACCGCGCACAGGCTCAACCACATCCACTTCCGAGGACCGCTGGCAGCCACAGCAAGACTGGAATCTGCCCGCTCCCCAAAGAAAGACAGCCGCACGGTCAGTGCGACGAGCACCACCAGAAATGCCTGAGCGACACAGCCATGAAAGACCCTGAAAGCAGTAGCGACCGAAACCGCGCCGGCGGTCTCCTGAGTCACCCGCAGCCCACCGAGGGTGGCCTGGAGGCACACAAGCACAAATGCAGCTACGACCAGACGCCGCTCAGCCTCCCCAGCACGGCTCCTCTCCCGCCCCCCACGGAAAAGACAAAAGAGAAAGCCCACAGCAGCCGGCCAAACTCCGAGGTGCGCCAAAACAGTCGGAGGAGCTCCGAATAAACGGCCGAGAAGGGAAGCCCCTACGGAAAGCAAGAAGGCCACCCCAAGAGGACGGAAGTTCCCCCAGACGGCCGAACAAAGGCACCCAACGGCAAGACCTACTACCGCGGCCAGAAGGCGGTGCCCGTGTTCGAGACGCACCATAAAGTTACCCCACCAGCCCTCCGGATTCAGGCTGCCAAAGCTCAGAGGCCAGTCGGGCACTGCCATCCCAGCCTGCCAACTGGTCACGAGGGCGCCTACAAAGATGAGGCAGAAAACCAGCGCGACGACCGCACGCGCCATCCAATTGAGGTGGTTGATCTTCAAGTGTATTCCGGAAGCCTGACACGCCGCTCCGCTTCAAGCGGCGGCACTACTGTTCCGGCGGGATTCGAAGGAATGCAAACAGAAGCCCAAACTACTTAGCCGGAGTGGCCGCGGGGTGCTGCATTTGGAACAACTCCTTCTGAAAGGCGTCGAACTCCTCCTGGTTCTCCACTAAAACATGCGAACGCATCGCGTAGTGACCGGCCCCGCAAAGCTGGCCGCACACAATCTCATACTTACCGGCCTTGATCGGACGGAACCACATCGGGATCTTGGTCCCTGGAATCGCGTCCTGAGCGATCCGCATGTGGGGAATCGACACGGCGTGAATCACATCCTTGGAACTGATTTCCAACACCACCGGCCGTTGGTTGATCACGTGCAACTCGTTCTTGGACACGATGTCATCCTTCCCTGCCTCGTCCGCCGGATCCAACCCGAGCGGGTTGCTGGCTGTCACGAAGTCCGGCGACTGCTTGCCGAAAACACCATCGGCACCCGTGTAATGAAAATTCCAGGCATACTGCTCCCCAACGGCCCGCACGCGCATGGCCTCGGCCTGATTCGGCACCTCAACCACACGGCGGCCCCACAAGGGGAGAGCAAACCCCAACAGGAGGGAAGCCTCGATTAAGATAACCACAACCTCGCCGTGGGTCGACGCGCTGCCCTTCACCCCGTGGTAATCCGCTTTGGGGTTTTTGCTGCTCCGGAACTTGTACACCGAAAGCAGGAAAAACGCACCCCAGCCGGCACCGAGGATCAACATGAACCAGTGGCACATTTCCAGCATGTGCTCCACGACGCGCCCGTGCTCCGAAGCGTTCGCAACGATACCGAGAAGATTGTTCAACATAAACTTAAGGTGCTTTAGTCAATATTAATACCCGCCAGCGAACGCACGAGTTCCGCGTGGGGAGGAAGGGGCAACTGCCCTTTTCGGACGATCAAATAACCCACCGTGCTGATAAAACCCAATACTGTTGCCAGCACCCCCAGCATCACGAATATTGCGCCATTCGCCGCCTCGCCAACTGTGCCGTCCCCGCCCATGCAAACCGTACAGGCGTTCGCCGCCTGTGCCAGACCGACCCAAATCGCCGCCACCGCGCAAGTTTGTGTGATCTTTTTCATGTAATGATAGAGCGTGCCTTCCGAAGAAAGGAAACGAAGTAAACCGCCAACAGAAAGGAGACCATCCCGCTTCCCCAGCCCAGACCCGTGGAAGCACCGGTGCTGAACGCCCAAAAACTCAAACCCGCCCCCAGCCCGATGGATACCAAAATAAAGAACACGTGGAAGGCTTTGAGTGACATAAGCGAAAGCTAGTGTGTTGAGTGAGAAGTGCCCGAGATCGGGTCGGCATGGAACAGGTAGGTCAGGAAGAAGAGCCCCATGACAAAAATAGTCGTCATTATCAGAAAGCGCCAGATGGTGATCTTCTCCCCGTTCAGATGCATGAAGATGAACGCCACCAAACCCGCCTTCAGCGCGGCCACTAGCATCCCCACAATGATGTTCATCTCACGGGTGCCAAAGTCCACATAGGAAAGGCCCACGGTCACCCCGGTCAACACCAGCAACCCTAAACCAACCTTCACGTAGGCACCGACATGAGCCGCAATGTGCGCAGCGTCATGAGACGCATCGTGACTTCCGTGTGCAGCCTCAACGGACGCGCCGTGGGTGTGGGAATGTGTGTCGTGGCCTGTGTTGCTCATACTTAAAGGAGATAAAAAATCGGGAAGACAAAAATCCAAACCAGGTCGACGAAGTGCCAGAAGAGGCCGGCAATCTCAACCCGGTTTGCGAGATGCTCGGGGTTGGAATTGTACAGCTTGGTCCCCCCTTTGAAAGGCAACCAAAGGTAAAGAAACACCAAGATCCCACCCAGCACGTGGAGACCATGCAGGCCCGTAATCAGGAAGTAGGTGGCGAAGTAGGTGCTGTGACGGGGTGCAAAAACACTGGCCGACTCGACATCCGAAGCCTTGATCACCGCAACCTTGTCCGAAAGGGGCCTTGGTACGAAATGAGGACGGTCGTTGTCCTTGTCGGACGGGTTGGCATTGATTGGATCCAGTTGGATGACGTAGTCGTCCTCGGCTGGCGTCACAAAATCGTGTCGGTGCGTTTCATGGGCGAAATGCTCGGCATTCTTGACGGCCTGCTCGGAGTAGGAAGATCCCTTCGGGGCGTCCAAAAGATGGCCTGAAATTTCCCAGCGGGGAGGTTGGCCCGCGTCCTGCAAATGTTTGTTCCCAAGGAAATCCTCATACTTCGCAGCGGACTCCTTTTTGATAAAAACACCGAAGTGGTTGAACTTCGCGGGCCACTCGTAGCTAAGCTTTACAGTCAAGAAGATCGCCCCGCAGAGGATCGTGATCAGCATGTAAAACTTGTACTTGGCCAGTTGCCTCATCTTAAGCGAGGCCCAAGCCATCACGACGGTGACAGACGAAATAATCAGGATCGCAGTGTTCGCAGTCCCGACGGGCACGTTCAGCAATCCCGACGGCCAGTACCCGGGCTCTGCGCCAATCCGCAAGAAGATGTAGGCCGAAAACAACCCACCGAAGAGCATCACTTCCGATGCGAGAAAAAGCCAAATCCCTACCTTGGCGCTGTAGAGCCCTGTGTCAGGACGCGCAGAGACGGTGTGAGGGACTTCGGCGTCCGTAAAGAACGGGAAGTACTTGAGGATGGTATTAAACATGGTTGCTCGGAGAGTGGACTGAGAGAGGAGCGAGGGAGGACCCCGCTATCGCGGGGTCCTGAGCTACGCTAGTTGCGCTGTGTCTGCGGGTGGAAGTCCACCGGGTGGCCGGGGACGCTGTACTCGTAAGGGCCCCGGAAAACCTCCACAGGCTTGTCAAAGTTGCCATGCGGCGGGGGCGTAGGCGT
>CANJYI010000335.1 GCA_947478975.1 Chthoniobacteraceae bacterium | reverse complement strand
TCCCACCATAAAAACGGCTGACACATTTGGCAGGTGCGATTAGCTTGCCGCGCCGTGTCCAAAGCCCAGCGTCTTTTTCTGCTCCTTCTTCTGCTGACGCTTGTCGTCGGGCTGAAGGCTTGGGTCGAGTATACCTCCAAGGGGCCGCTTTACACGGCGGCGCTCGAGGCTCGTACCTCTCTCAAGGGGTCGAACAAGGAAGAAGCCAAGCGGCGGGAAATGCGGGACACTCTGGACTGGCAGGGGAAGTACATTCCGGGCGGGCAGTTTTTGTTGGGAGACAACACGCCACGGGGTGTGAGCGAGGGAGGGGCGCCTGAGCAGGCTGTTACGGTAGATTCCTTCTATCTTGGGCCGACGAATGTGACTCAGTGGGAGTGGGTTAATGTGGCTCTGGCCACCCAGCACTTGGGGTATCAATTTCGTAACTGGAAGTTGGATCCCGGTGCGATGGAGGGGTTGCCTGGACTTTTGAAGGCCGAGGGGGAAATGGAGGGGCTCAGTTGGTTTGACGCCGTTGCCTGGTGCAATGCCAAGAGTGAGCTGCACGGGCTGCTTCCCTGTTACTACGCGAAGGGGAAGGATGGGGTGTGGAGGCTTTTCAGGGGTTCAAAATCCTCTGCCATCGTGATTGTCTGGAAGGAGGACGCCAACGGCTACCGGCTGCCCACCGAGGCGGAGTGGGAGCGGGCCGCGCGGGGTGGGGTGAACCGGAAAATGTATCCCTGGGGGGATGTTCTTCCCGAGAAGTACACGACCGTTCCAAATGCATACGGGCCGGTCGGACTGCTGGGTAAAACGGGAAACTGGTGCTGGGACAGGTTTGCGCCCTACACGCCTTTTGTGAAGGACAACCCGACGGGTGATTTGTCGGAGAGCCCGCGGCCCGAAAGGGTGCACCGTGGGAAGGCGCCGAAGGAAGGCGGGCCGAAGCCGGTTTTCGCGAGGAGCCGGTCCGAGGGTGGAGATCCCCAAGCGGGGCTGCGCCTTGCGGCGATTGAGGAAAGCCCGTTTTTATTGATCCCTGGTGGAGCGTTTGAAATGGGGGACTCTTATCTCGAGCCCATCCCGGAGGATTTGAGCGGCCAGAAGCCGATCGTGGAGTACGGCAACAGTGCGCGCGTGCTGAAGGAGGGGGCGCTTGAAGAGACGCCGGTTCACAATGTGACAGTGGCCGAGTTTTATCTGTACCGGACCGAAATCAGCTTTGGGGAGTGGAAGCGGGTCAAGCAGTGGGGCGAGGCGAGGGGCTACGCTTTCGAGCATGCGGGAGAGGCAGCCAGGGACGACTACTCCGTTACCGGGGTGAGTTGGTACGATGCGGTCAAATGGTGCAACGCAAGGAGCGAGCTCGAGAAACTGACCCCCTGCTATTACACCTCGTCCGAACGCGGAAGCGGGTCTGTGTACCGTTCGGGAGAACTGGTGCTTGGCGAAAAAATGATCGATTCGAAGGCGAGGGGATACAGGCTGCCGAGCGAGGCAGAGTGGGAAAAGGCGGCCAAGGCGGGCAAGCCGCAGAACCGGTACTCCTGCGGCAAGCAAATCAGCCATTTGTCCGCCGTGTTTGTGGCGCAACCGGATCCGGCTGCGCCTGGGATACCTCATCCTCTGTTTGACACTCATCCGGCTCCAGTACGCACGTTTTCCAGCGGCGGACTCTACAACATGAGCGGGAACGTTTGGGAGTGGTGCATGGATTCCTTCGGGCCCTATCCCGGCCATCCGGGAAATAATCTTAACCCGCCCGAGGGCACGGACTACCGGACAATGCGCGGCGGTTCCTGGAAGAGCAGGGCGTGGGATTGCCGTGTTTCACGGCGGGGACACGGCTCGGCCGGTGCGGCGAACGACACGGTCGGTTTCCGGATAGCGCAGAGCGGAGCCGACCGTTAGCGGTTCGAAGGGTAGTCCTCTGGTTGGGGTGGCTCGCGCTTGGTTCCCCTGGCAAAGCTGTCTGGCGTTTTACGCCAGAAGCCGTTCGAGGATCTCGTTGACGACGCTGGGGTTTGCCTTCCCTTGCGACAGTTTCATCACCTGTCCCTTGAGGAAGTTGATGGAGGCTGTTTTCCCGGCGCGATACTCGGCAACGGCCTTCGGGTTGGCCTCGATGGATTGTTTGGCCAGCGCCTCGATTGCCCCGAGGTCGCTCTCCTGCTTGAGGCCCTTTTCCTCCACAATCAGTGCGGCGTCCTTGCCCGTGGCGAACATCTCCGCGAAGACTTCCTTCGCCTGACGGGCGTTGATTCCCCCTTTTTCGACCAAGCCGACCAGTGCCTGAAGCTGGAGCGCTTTGACCGGGCATTCGGTAATGCTCGTGCCGGACTGGCTCAGAGCGTTGAGGACATCGTTGAGCACCCAGTTCGCGAGGGCTTTCGGGCCCGTTGAGTTTTGGGCCGCCGTCTCAAAATAATCTGCCAGCGCCCTTTCGGAGGCCAGCACCGAGGCGTCGTACTCGGTGATGCCGTAGCTTTGCACAAAGCGCTCGCGCTTCTCCGCGGGCAGCTCCGGCCGCTGGGCGCGCACCTCCTCCATGAAAACCCGTGTGTTGACCGGCAGCAGATCCGGCTCCGGAAAGTAGCGGTAGTCGTGGGCCGATTCCTTGATCCGCATGAGCGTGGTCTGGCCCAGGCCGTCGTCCCAGCGGCGGGTTTCCTGGTCAAGGGAGCCTCCTGCGGAAAGCACCTGGATCTGGCGTTGAATCTCGAAGGCAAGCGCGCGGCGTACCCCGGAGATGGTGTTCATGTTTTTAATCTCGATCTTGGTGCCCAAGGTGTCGGTCCCTTCCGGGCGTACGGACACGTTGCAGTCACAGCGCATCTGGCCCTTTTCCATGTCGGCATCCGAAACGCCTCCGTAGACGAGAATCTGCTGCAGGGCGCTGAGGTAGGCGAAAGCTTCCTCGGGCGTCTCGATGTCCGGTTCCGAGACAATCTCCATGAGGGGGGTCCCTGCGCGGTTAAAGTCGATGCCGGTGGAGGTCTCGAAATGGAAGCTCTTGGCCACGTCTTCCTCCAGATGGATGCGCGTCAGTTGGACGACCTTGCCGGGGTTGGGAATCTGTTTTTGGACGTCCTTCGGGTACGCCAGATCGTGCAGGGGCACCCCGCCGCCGAGGCACAGGGGCTGGTCGTACTGCGAGATCTGGTAGTTTTTGGGCATGTCCGGGTAGAAATAGTTCTTCCGGTCGAATTTGCAGTCGTCCGCGACTTTGCAGTTGAGCATCAACCCGGTCAGGGCGGTCATGCGCAGGGCTTGCTCGTTCATGACGGGGAGGGCGCCCGGGTAGCCCAGACACACGGGGCAGGTGTGCGCGTTAGGTTCGGAGCCGTACTCCACGGGACAGCCGCAGAACATTTTGCTGCGCGTCTTGAGTTGCACGTGAACCTCGAGGCCGATGGTTGGGATGTAACGAGTAGCCATGAAATGAAAGCGGGTACTTTGAAAGAATGCGGGCCGGTTGGCTAGGGTTTCGCGCGGCGCACCTCAGG
This sequence comes from Chthoniobacteraceae bacterium, assembly GCA_947478975.1. Lineage (GTDB taxonomy): Bacteria > Verrucomicrobiota > Verrucomicrobiia > Chthoniobacterales > Chthoniobacteraceae > Chth-196. Next base: position 303 of record CANJYI010000335.1, on the reverse strand, counting down.
AGGGCGCGGTTCCGCGGGGCGGTTGGGCGGGTGGAGTGCGCGTTCGAGGGCCGTGTCTACCTCTGTGAGGCGGAGGGCCGTGAGCAACTGGGTGTCGGCGGCGGCGGCCTGTATTTTGGGACTCCGGAGCAGCGTCCACAGGTCCGCTGAACGCAATGCTTCTTGCAGGGCGGGATCGTCGCGCAGGGAGAGGAGGCGCGGATTTTTGGCCACCGCTTCGAATGAGGGGTCCGCCAGAAGCCGGTCCCGGGCGGCCTGGCTGGTCAGGACCTGACCGATCTTGCTCAAGCGCGGGTACCAGTC
>CANJYI010000334.1 GCA_947478975.1 Chthoniobacteraceae bacterium | reverse complement strand
GGCACGGCCTCCACTTACACGGGAGTAACGTCGATCACCGGGGGGCTTTTACAGATCAGCAGTTTCAGCGCCCTCAACAGCACGGCCCTTCAGGGCGCCATCTCGCTCTCGGCGGGCGCCCTGTCGTTTGCCGGCAGCAGTGGCGAAACAACGGCCAAGCCTGTGGTGCTCTCCACCACGACGGGCAACGGGTTCCTGTTGGCAAACCAGTCCGGAGCCACGCCCCTTGTGTTATCAGCGGGGGTGTTCGCGGCGGGCAACGGCACCAAAACGCTGGTGCTCGGGGGGACCAGCACCGCGCTCAACCAGATCAGCCGCCCGATCGTTCAATACGGGACGACCAACGTATTCAAAACCGATCCGGGCACCTGGGTGTACGCTCCCGCCACTACCGCGACGGTCGCGGGCACAACGGCGACCACTTCGGCCGCGAGTGGCCAATACACAAGTGCTCTCCTCGTGGGTTCCACAGCCGGAATCTCGATCGGCATGGCAGTGAGTGGCACGAACGTACCAGTTGCGGCCGTTACAGCAATCAGCGGCAACACTCTCTGGCTTTCTGCCAATCTCGGAGGCAACGCAGTGGCAAGCGGCACCACGCTGACCTTTCAGCCGCTCACAAACTTCTCCGGCAGCCTTACCGTGAGCGCCGGCAGCTTCATTCTGAAGGAGACCTCCGCCGGGCTGGACCTGCTCACCAACACCAGTCCCGTTGTCTTCAACTCGGACGCGGCGGCCCCCGGCCTCGGCCGGCAGACGGCGGGTGGCCGGCTCGAATACCAGGGGTTTGCAGCCGGCAGTGCTGAGAGCGCGGGCTCCCTTTCTGCCACAGCAGGGGCCGGCGTGGTGGGCGTCGGCAACGGCACCCTCACCTTTGCGGGGCTCTCTGCGCGCACGGCCGGCGCCACGGTGGATTTCCAGCCCGGCAGCGGCCGCATTGGGCTGGCGGCCTTCACCCCCGCCAACGGTCTTCTGGGCGGCTGGGCGACCTTCAACGGAATTGATTTTGCGGGCACCTTGAGCGGGGGCACCCTTGCCGCCGCGTCCTACACCCCCCTGGTCCTTTCCGGCGGTTCCGCAGCCGTAAACTATTCCCTCAACGGGGGAACCGCCACCATGGGAACGCTTGCTGCCAACGCGCTACGCCTTTCGGGGGGAGGCACGCTTTTGCTTGGGGGCACCCTGACCCTGACCTCCGGCGGGCTGCTCTTTGACAATTCCACGGGCGCCCTGAGCATCGAAAATGGCGGCACGCTCACCAACACCTTGGGCGGGACGTCAGAGTTGATCGTGACGGTCAACGGCGCCGCGGAAGCCAACGCGCTTAGCCTCAACGCGCGAATCGGAAGCGGCGCCGCCTCCCTCACAAAGGCAGGGACAGGCAGGCTCATTATCGGCGGCCCGAACCTGTACACCGGAAACACCACGGTGAACTCCGGCCTCCTGCAGCTCAGCGGGGCGGCGGCCTCCCTCGGCGTGGCCGGGGCAGGCACCTTGACCGTAATCCGGCAGGGCGCGGTGCTGGACCTGAACGCGGCCGGCGCCACAGTTGCCCTCTACCCCGGCGGACCCAGCCTCCCGCAAGTGGGCCTCGGCGTGCTTGTGGGGGCGGGGATTTTGGACAACACCAGTGCCTCCGCCGCAGCCGTGCTGCTGGGCTCCAACCTGAGCAACAGCAATGGGGTTTTCTCCGGGGTGATTCAAAACACGGGCGGTGGCTCCCTCGCCCTGGTGCGCAACGCGGCTTCTGGCACGCTTTTTCTGACCGGCCTCAACACTTACACCGGCCCCACCATCCTGAACGGTGGGACGCTCGCCGTCACAACGCTCGCCTCGGGCGGGCTTCCCAGTGGCATCGGTGCCTCCAGCAGCGCCGCTTCCAATCTGGTCTTCAACGGCGGGGTGCTGCAGTACACCGGTTCCAACGCAAACGTCGTCCAGTTCACCCAGACCCCCAGCATCGCGATCGACCGTCTCTTCACCCTCGCCGCAAACGGGACGCTGGATTCCTCCGGCGCCTACGGCAACAACGCCCTCGCAGCCTCTGTTAAAAACGACGCTACCCTCGTGCTCTCCAATCCGGGTTCGCCGGCCTTTTCGGGAGACGGTCCGCGCACGCTGACGCTCCAAGGCACCTCGACCGGCGACAACGAATTGCGCGCGGCGCTTGTGGACAACGGGACCGGCGCGTTTTCACTCATAAAGGCGGGCACCGGACAGTGGCTGCTCAGCGGCGCCAACACCTATACCGGTACAACCTCCGTGACCGGCGGGGTGCTTGAGGCGAGGGAATCCATCGGCCTGTCCGCCACGAGCAACCTCCTCTTGAACGGCGGCGTGTTCCAGACCACCGGCCTTTTCACCCGGCCGCTGGGTGTAGGCGCGGGTGCCATTCAGTTTGGCGCGGCGGGCGGCGGCTTTTCCGCAGGGGCCTCCAAGCTGACGGTCAATTTGGACGGAGGAGCCGTGTTAAACTTCGGCACCGGGCTGTTTGCGGGAAGCACCTTGATCCTGAGCTCGAACACCGCGCAGTCGGACACCGAGTTCGCGAGTCCCATGAATCTGGGGACCTCCTCGCGCACGCTGCAGGTGGAGGACAACAGCTACACGGCCTTTGACTTCGCCACGCTGAGCGGGGTGTTGAGCGGCGGTTCCGCCGGGCTTGGCAGCCTGACTAAAACAGGCGCCGGCGCGCTGATCCTCAGCGGCGCAAACACCTACCTGGGCAACACCGTTGTTTCCGGCGGCGCGCTCATCCTGCGTTCCCTGGGCGAGGCGGGTGCCCTTGCGAGCAACCTCGGCAGCAACGTGGGCGGCGGGTCGCTGCTTTTGGGGAGCGGTGCCACGCCAGTGAACCTTCTTTATGTGGGACCGGGCGAGGTCTCGACCCGCACGGTCGCGCTTGCCGGCAGCACCGGGGCCGTCACCATCGACGCGAGCGGCAGCGGCCCGCTGGTGTTGGGCAGCGTTACCAATGCAGGGGCCGGACAGAAGACGTTGACCCTGCGCGGATTCAATACGGACCTGAATGTGGTGGGTGCCACGCTCACTGACAACGGCGGTGCGTTGTTTGTCACCAAGAGCGATGGCGGGGTCTGGGTGCTGGCTCCGCCTGCGCAGAACACCTACACGGGTATGACCAGTGTCAACGGTGGGATGCTGGGGTTGAACGGGTTCGGGATCGGCTATGGCGGGTTGACCCTCAACAACGGCGGGATTTTCGCCTATGGCGGTCCTTTGACCACGGGGACCGTCGTGTCGATGCCTCAGGGCTCGACCAATACAATCGGTGGTGCCTATTCGGTAACGCTGGGGGCGCTTACAGGAGGGGGTGGCAACAACTGGAATCTGGTGAACATGCTGGAGGGCGGCGCGCTGCTGACCATCGGCACCTTCACCAATGCGCAAGGGGACGGCACCGGGCGGCTCCTGACGCTTCGGGGCACCGGTTCCACCGTCCTCGGTACCGTGGCCAACAGCGCGGCTAGCTCCGCCACGAATATATCCGTTCAAATCGCCAATGACGCGTCTCTGACGCTTTCGGGAACGAGCACCACCACCGGCTCTTTCACTCTACTTCAGGGTATCTTTAATCTGAACAACACCTCGGTTTCCGCGGGTGCCAGCGTCCTGGGGGCGGGGAGCTCCGCCTGTGGCATTAGCGGCGGGGAGGTGCGCTCCAACTACGCGATGACGGGCGCCTCAAGGCTGCTCAACCCAGTCTCCATGGGAGGCGACCCGGTCGTTTTTTCTGGCACCAGCAGCCTCGAGTTCGCAGGGGCGGTCACAAACAATAACGGCAACCGCGTCC
>CANJYI010000333.1 GCA_947478975.1 Chthoniobacteraceae bacterium | reverse complement strand
GCCAACCGCAAAGCCAAAGATGCAAAGGCACTGGTAGAATCCTCTCAAAAAGAGACGCATCAACCAGAAATCTTCATTTGGTAAGGTTTGTTCAAGCGGATTTCCTTGGTTTGGGGGCAGAGTCACTCGCTGGGGGATTGGGCACATTCAAAATTGGCTCGGGCTCTCTTTTCTTTCCTCCTTTTTGGTGGCCGCTTGCCTTGAATTAGACGTTCATTGTTCCCGGCGGACTGTTGCCGGCATGCCGGAATCATGGAACCCACCTACACACGCTGCCCTCTTTCTCCGCCGCCTCCATTCTCCCCCCGTAGACTCTGGCACCTGCACCTTTTGCGCAGGCGGTGCCTGCACGGCAATTAAGCCGTGAGCTTAGATCCTTTCCCATCCCCCGCCATGAAACCTGCTCTTGCACTCCTCGCCCTGTTCCTGCCTTTCACCGCCCTCGCGCAGTCACTGCCCGGGACGCAATCGCTGCCGCCCAACCCCGACTTTTCCGCCTCGATGGTGGCGGGGATCGACAGGATGGCGCTGCGGCTCATCGGGCAGTCGAAGACCACGCGCGAACCGAACCGGGAAAAGCTCAGGGCCGCCCTGGGCATGGTGGATGACCGCCTGCCGGTGAAGGCGCTGGAGCTTGTGGGCGACACCGCTTCGCCCGCCTTGCTGTACGAGACGGACCTGTGCCGCGTGTTCCGGGTGCGTTGGCCCGTCTTCGAAGGCGTGCACGGCGAGGGCATCCTCATCCAACCGAAAGCCAAGCCGCATGCGCGGCTTGTGCTGCTTCCGGATGCGGACGCGGCGCCTGAGACCCTTGTCGATCCGCGCTGGCTCGCCTCGGGCTGTGAGTTGGTCATCCCCGCCTTGGTCACCCGCGGCACGCGGTTCAGCAAGACCGACCACCTCGGCATCCGCACCAATGTGCCGCACCGTGAGTGGATTTACCGGCAGAGTTACCTGCTTGGCCGACACCTGATCGGCTACGAGGTCCAGAAGGCGCTGGCCGTCGTGGACTGGTTCAAGGCGCAGCCGGAGCAGGTTCCAGTGCTTGTGGCCGGATTCGGCGAGGGTGGGATGCTCGCGCTGCACGCAGGGGCGTTGGATGAGCGCATCGACGGCGTGTTTTCCGCGGGCCATTTTGCGCCGCGCGAGGGCGTGTGGCAGGAACCGCTCGACCGCAATGTCTTCGGCTTGTTGCGGGACTTCGGCGACGCCGAGCTCGCCGTCCTCATCGCGCCGCGTCCCCTTGTGCTCCAGCATGCCCGCTATCCCGGGCACACGGTTTCCATGACCGGTGCCAATGGGGAACGGGCCATCGCCGCTCCCGGGCGTCTCGCCGCGCCGGAACGTTCCGCCTTCGACGCTGAGGTGGCCCGCGCCAAAGCTCTCAGACCGCTGGGGCGGATACTGGCCATCGGGGCGGACGGATCGGAGGAGGGCATTGTACGGCATCTCCTGCCCGCTTCCGCGGCGGACGGTGTGATGGGCTCGTTGCGCGCGAAACCCGCCACCCCGTCGCTGCCCGTGGACGGCGCGCGAGAGGAGCGCACGGTGCGAGAACTCGGGGGCTTTACGCAGCGGCTCATCGTGACCTGCGAGGCGGAGCGCCAGGCCCGGTTTTGGAACCAGGTCCCTCTCAAGCCGCTCTCCGCCTTCGAGGAGTACGTCTCGGGGGAGCGCGACCGGTTTTGGAAGGAGGTCATTGGCCGCCTGCCCGACCCGGACCAACCCGTAAACGCGAGGAGCCGTCTCGTGCGCGAGACAAAGAAGGTGGCCATCCACGAGGTCACGCTCGACGTCTGGGAGGACGTGTTCGCCTGGGGCTGGCTGTGCCTGCCGAAGGACCTCAAACCGGGCGAACGCCGCCCCGTGGTGGTCTGCCAGCACGGGCTCGAAGGCCTGCCGGAGGACACCCTCAACGATGACCAGACCACCCGCGCTTGGTCGGCCTACAAGGCGTTCGCCCTGCGCCTCGCAGAGGAGGGATTCGTCACCTTTGCCCCGCACAATCCCTACCGCGGCAAGGACGCGTTCCGCACGCTGCAGCGGAAGCTCAACCCGCTCGGCCTCACCCTCTACAGCGTCATCAACGGCCAGCACCAGCGGATCCTAGAGTGGCTCAAGGAGCAGCCCTTCACGCGGCCCAACAAGATCGCCTTCTACGGGCTGAGCTACGGCGGGAAATCGGCCATGCGCCTACCCGCTGTGCTCAACGACTACTGCCTGAGCATCTGCAGCGGCGACTTCGACGAGTGGGTCCGCTACTGCGTGAGCACCGAGCTGCCCATCGGAGGCTACATGCACGCCAACGAATACGAAATCTGGGAATGGAACCTGGCGCGTACCTTCAACTACGGAGAGATGTCCGCCCTCATCGCCCCGCGCCCTTTTATGGTCGAGCGCGGCCACGACGACGGCTGCGGCACCGACGCGATGGTGAACTATGAATACGCCAAGGTTCGCCGCCTCTACGCCAAACTTGGGCTCGCCGACCGCACTACCATCGAGCACTTCGACGGCCCCCACACCATCCACGGTGTCGGCACCTTCGAATTCCTCAAAAAGCAGCTCGACTGGAAATGAGGCGACCCGCCGCGCCGGCCTGCATTCCGCGGCCGGAGCTCGGCAGAAACTGGTCCTTTTTGGCGATGAATGCGGCGCACTCCTCAGGCGCGCTTGCGCCATCCTTGTTCGTGTCGGCCTGGTGAAAGGCCTTCTGGTTCGGCAGTTCGTCAGGCGTGACCCTGGCGTCGTTGTTTTTATCTTACTTTCGGAATGTCTCCGCAGCGGTTTGAGCGGACGCGGGGCAGGCGACAGCAAGGACGATGAGCAGAGTGAAGTGGAGTTTCATCGGCGGGCCGGGGAGGGTGGGCCCAGTGGGTGCGGCGATTCCTCCGTCTAGTTGCGGACGACCCTGAATCCAATGCTCCCCACCGTGAGATCGGGAGGGGAGCAGTCGCGGCGCGACACGCGGCAACTGCCCGCGTTGCCATACCAACTTCCCCCCCGCGTGACCCTGCTTTTGCCGCTTTCCGCTCCCTTGGGGTCGGACGCCGCACCGTTTTTGTAGAAGGCGATGTCATACCAGTCCCAGCACCATTCGAGGACATTGCCCGCCATGTCGTGAATTCCGAAGGCGTTGGAGTGATACGTCGCCACCTGCTTGGTGGCACTGCCGCTGAAGTTGGCATCGGAACGGCCGATGATATCCCCGTGGGGGTACTTCTTCCCTTGCAAGCCGCCCCTTGCAGCCTTCTCCCACTCGGCCTCGGTGGGGAGCCGGTAGCCCGGGGCTTCCCAATCGACCATGGAGTTGGTGAGGTCCACTCTGCCCTTGCGGTAAATTTGACCGGGCGTCTTTCCCTTGGCCGTGTAATAGCAGGGCTTGAGAGACTCCATTTCGCTCTTTGCGTTGCACCACTTGAGGGCGTCGAACCAACGCACGTCGGTCACGGGATGGGTGTCCTCCTTGCCGACACCCGCACCCGCGAATTCGTAACCGTTTTGCTTGGCCCAGAGCAGGATGGTTTTCCATTCTTGGAAGGTCACTTCCGTTGCGCCAATGTGGAAGGATCTTAGCGTGACAGCGTACAAGGGCGTGTCTGTTTCGGCAGGATCGCCCATTTGAAAAGAGCCTGCAACCACCGGCTGATAGGCATTCCCAGATGGGTCAGAGAGTACCTTTGAATCTTGGGATTCAGCACAGGCACAGACGGCGAGCAAAGCTGTCAGCAGGAAGGTTGCGGAAGCAAGAGCGAGTGTGCGCGGCGTCATGACAGGGGAGCAGACGGGGGTTTCCGAACAAGGCCATGCTTATCCG
>CANJYI010000332.1 GCA_947478975.1 Chthoniobacteraceae bacterium | reverse complement strand
GGGCCGTGGCAAAGCTGGAGTTTGAGGGGAGCGCGGTGGGTTTGTTTGTCCTGGCGGGTCCGGATACCGGGCAGGTGGAGTATCGTGTGGACGGGGGCCAGTGGCAGACACGCGAGCTCTTCACACAGTGGAGCAGCGGGTTGCATCTGCCTTGGGCCGTGGTGCTGGCCGCCGGGCTGCCAGAGGGGGCGCACGTTTTGGAGTGGCGCGTGGCCGAAGGGCGCGATCCGCGCAGCAAGGGGACAGTGGTGCGGATTGCACACTTTTTGGTCAACTGAGGCGGTTTGTTTCGCGGGACCCAGACGGTCCGGTCGCAGAATACGCAGGTTTGCGGGAATGCGAAGGCCTCAGCAAAGCCGGGGCTTTGCGCGCCCTGGCACTCGCGCTACACGCAGGCTTGCAGGAATGCTTTGAGGTGCGATTCTAAGCGGCTACACCCGATGCATTCCGATTCCAGAGTTAAACAACGCCTTTCCACCGTCTGCACCAGCCGGCTCAACCGCCCTCTGGAAAAGGAGGAGCAGCTGTTTGTCTCCGCGGTCGAGTCCCTCTATGACGCGCACGGCGGCGCCCGGCAGCTCTCTGCGGCCGCGATCAACCCCTTTCTCAAAAAAACCCAGCCGCTGCCGACCTGGGAGCTGGTAATCTTGTGGCCGCGCCGCCCCGCCAACAGCTGGGAAGCCTGGTTGTACCTCATGGTTTTCATGAGAAACCGCGGCGTGGAAGCCCCTCCCTTTTTGCAGGAGGTGACCCAGGAAAGCGAACTTCAGGGACTCGACAGTTCCTGGGCCCAGCAGGAGGCCTTGCGGGTGTGGGAGGAAAATCTCGGCAGGATGGTGGCAGAAATCGACCAGTTTCAGAGCCGGCTCTCGCTGGAAGCGCGGCTTTGGATCGGCCCGGACGCAGCCCGCTTTCAATACATGCTGCCAGAGGACGAGGACTGGATCTCTCCGACGGACTGGCAGTTTGTGGAACTGGTCCAGCAGGCGCAGCAGGGGCGCTTGGATTGTTCTCCGGAGTCCCGCCTGTTACTGGACGGATTTAACGAGGTTTCCGCGTCGCATGGAGTGGTCGGCTACGTCAGAAACGAGACGCGGGACAAGCTGGCGCGCCTCATGCTCCATCCGATGCTCGAGGATTACGTGGTTTCAGAGGCCGGCACGGTGCTTACCCGTTCCCTGCGCAGGTTGCAGTGGCGCTTGATTCCCGAGGCAACCGCCCCGGGCGGGGAAAGTTTCTACCTCATGGAGCTGGTCTTCGAAGACGGGGAACGGCCCGAGGCGCCGATTTTTTCGGTGGGCGGGGGTCTCAACTGTTACGTGACCTCGGATGCCGTCTACAGAACGGCGCCCCTGCTGAAGTTTGATCCCAAGATGCCGGTGCGCATCCCTGCGCGGGGTCTGCATTCGAGTCAGGCGGTGCGGTTGCTTGGGGGGCTCGGGCTGAGCCTGCCCGCGGAAATGCGCGAGCGTGTGGTGGAGGTGCAACCGGAGGTGCGCCTGCGCTGCTGGCTCGAGGTGCGCGGCGGCGAGGAGCGGCTTTGCGTGCAGGCGACCGCGTCGCTGGGAGAGTACGGACTCAAGACGCTGGTGCTCAGGGGCTGGGAGACCTCCGTGGAAGGGGCCTCGGCACAGGACCGCATCCTCACCATGGACGAAACCGTCATGAACAGCGTTCCCCGCCGTTTGACGGAGCTTTCGGTGAAGGATTTTCGCGCCTCCGATGAAAGCTGGGTGCGGCTCATCGGCAAGCGCTTCCCCGAGGAGTTTGCCGCCTGGATGGAGTCCAATCCCCCGGAGATTCTGCTGGAGCTCGAGGGGGATCTGGAGAGTTTGCGGGTGGCTGTGGTGCGCGGGTCCGTGGAGTTGGAGGCCAAGGAAACCTCGCTGGACTGGTTCGACCTGCACGTGGCTCTATCTGTGAGTGACACCGAGCTTACCAAGGAAGAGATCCAGTTGCTCATGGAGGCACGCGGAAAGTTCGTGCGCCTTTCGGGCAAGGGCTGGCGCAGGCTGGAATTCGACATGGATGACGCGGATTCCGAACAGCTTTCAGAGATGGGGCTCAATCCGATGGAGTTCAACGGCCCGCCCCAGCGCTACCACGCGTTGCAGTTGGCCACCTCGGCGGCCCAGCGCCTGCTGGAAAAAAGCGCACGCGAAGGGGTGCGCCGTCGCGCCGAACAGCTTCAGATGCGGGTCACCCCGGAGGTGCCCGAAGGGATCTCTGCCACGATGCGCGCCTACCAGGTCGAGGGTTTCCACTTCCTGGCCTATCTGACCACAAACTCCTTTGGCGGGATCCTCGCCGACGACATGGGGTTGGGGAAGACACTCCAAACCCTCGCCTGGATCGCCTGGATGCGCGAACAGCCGGATTTTGACGGCAAACCGGTGCTGGTGGTCTGTCCAAAGTCGGTCGTGCAAAACTGGATCGCCGAGGCGCAGCGCTTCCTGCCCAGCCTGCGCACCCTGATTTGGAGGGGAGGGGACGCACAGAATTTACAGCGGGCCGTGGCCAAGACGGATCTGGTGGTGATCAACTACGCGCAGCTGCGCATCTCTGCGGAGGCCCTGACCGGCCGGATGTGGCATGCCGTGGTGTTGGACGAGGCCCAGTACATCAAAAACCCGGCTTCGCAGACGGCGGTGACGGCCTGTACCCTTCAGGGGAAACACCGTCTGGCGCTCAGCGGCACGCCGATTGAAAACCGCCTGATGGATCTTTGGAGCATCATGCAGTTTGCCATGCCGGGGCTGCTCGGCCTGCGGACCCACTTCCAGAGGCAGTACGATTCGCGCACCGACCTGCTCGCCAGACGCCGCCTTGCGGCGCGGGTGCGGCCCTTCGTGCTGCGGCGTACCAAAAACGAGGTGGCCAAGGACCTGCCCGCCCGGATCGAGGAGGATTTGCTGGTGGAGATGGAGGGCAAGCAGAAGATGCTCTACAGCGCGGAGCTCAAGCGCGCCCGGCAGTCGTTGCTCAAAATCAAGACCACCAAGGAATTGGACAAGGACAGGTTCAACGTCCTCACCTCCCTTCTGCGGCTGCGCCAGATCTGCTGTCACCCCGGACTGGTCAGCGAGGAGCACGGATACGCCGACAGCGCCAAGCTCGAGGCGCTCACCGACCTGCTCGAACCCCTCATCGAGCAGGGCCACAAGGTTTTGGTTTTTTCGCAGTTCGTGGACATGTTGGAGCGGGTCGAGCGCGAGTTGGATGCGCGCGACTGGACCTCGTTCATGCTCACGGGGGAGACCGAGGACCGCGGGGAGTTGGTCGAGGAGTTTCAATCCTACGAGGGGGCGGCGGTCTTTTTGATCTCGCTGCGGGCAGGCGGTATGGGGCTCAACCTGACGGCGGCATCCTACGTGGTCCTGTTTGATCCTTGGTGGAATCCCGCGGTGGAAAACCAGGCAATCGACCGGACCCACCGGATCGGGCAGACCCAGCAGGTCATCGCCTACCGGCTGGTGGCCAAGGATTCCATTGAGGAGAAAATCCGGCAACTGCAGCGCGCCAAGAGCGCGATGGCCGGGGATATTCTTGGGGAAGAGTCTTTTGCAAAGGCTCTTACGCTGGATGACTTCAAGTTCCTCATGGAAGACTGAGTGGTGCGAGGTGCGCTCGTGCCGTGTGCTGAGTATACGCCCCACTGCTTCCTGTCCAAGGCGGGAGGAGAGGGGGCCGGAGGGGTGGCGTATTTCTGTTTGCGTTGTGTTTGTTGTGGGGCGAACTATACTCCTTGCTTCCGGACGGGCTTCTCTCGCCCAGAACATCTCTAAAGACCTATGCACCCTTTCGTTATCTGGCTGATCGCTTTTGCAGTCTG
>CANJYI010000331.1 GCA_947478975.1 Chthoniobacteraceae bacterium | reverse complement strand
GCACCGTGGTCTAATGCAACCGCCGTTGACCCAGAGGAAGCATTTGTCGCATCGGTGGCGAGTTGTCACATGCTCTGGTTTCTGCATGTCGCGATTGATGCGGGCTTTGAGCCTGCAAGCTATGAAGACGAAGCCGTGGGCGAGATGACGAAGAACGAGCAAGGCAAGCTGTGGATAAGCCGTGTGACGCTCCATCCTCGCATCGAATGGCGCAGTGAAAGGCACCCAACGGCAGGCGAAGTGAAACACCTGCACCAACAAGCACACGACGAGTGCTTCATTGCCAACTCCATCAAAACGGAAGTAACCATCAACGAATCATAACTTTTACCCGCGACAGGTCCGCGCGCGCGCGCCGTGGCAAGAGGACTGACCGTGCCTCCGGCACTGGCACACTCCGTGCACCTCCTGCTCAAGCCGTCGGGTCGTCGTAAACGCTGGAAATCAGATGTTTGTGTGAGTTTCAAGCCGTCGCCCCAAATATCTGCCGACGGAGTTAAAACACATTCATCCACCTCCATTGCAGGCACTTCGACGGCCCGACGGCGTTTTGGCGCGAAACGGCCCTGGCCGGCTACAGGTACCGCTCCCAAGCGTCCATAAAGACCTCCTCCATGTAGCCTTTCGAATCGGGTTCGCCCGTAAAACTAAGCGTTTTGCTGCAGATCCCGTATTCGCGCAGAAGCCGCGCCAGTTTTCCAGCTGGACCATTCAAATTGCCGTATTGAAGGTCTTTCGCCCAACGCTCCGCCCAGGGGCCGCCAAGCTCGACCAGTTTGGTGATCAGGGTTGCCGTGCTGATGCGCGTCAGGCCCGACTCCTCAAAGACCTGCCGGATGTCTCGCAATAAACGGCTCCCATCGCTTTCGGTCACCGCATGTCCCACTTTGAAGAGTTCCAACAGCCCGCGCCGCGTGAACTCGGGCCATTCGCCACCAAGGAGATCGGCAATGGCGATCAACGGCTCAGCGATGTCGGCCTGCCGGTCGCCCAGATCCTTCGGTATTTCGGGGCGCGCGGCGCTCAGGGTGTCGATTACACGACTGTCCTGCGCCCAGTGGTGCAGCGCCAGTCGCAGGGGTTCGGTGATTTGAGCCGCGTCGCGCCCCCGGAATCGCTCGGTCTCCTGGGACTTCTTTTTGCGCTCCAACCGGATGGGGATGCACCGGTCGGCGATGGTGTCGGGGAGCTCTCCAATCCCGGCAAGGACCTTGGGGCAGAAGACGGAGTAATCCTTCACTTCGTGTTGCGCCCCGTCGCAGCGCGGCACGCGGCCGTTGCGCTCGAACCCGCTGTTGACCAGTCCGCGAAGGTTCTCCTTGGTGGGATCGGTGGCCTTGCCCTGAAATACCGCATCAATTTCATCCCACAAGATGGTCGGACAATCCTTCTCAATCTTGCGGAACAGGGCCGCCTCGCTGGGGTTGGCGAGTTTCCACGGCTTTGAAACCAGGTGGAAGAGCACCTCCAACACCCTGCTTTTCCCACACTGTTTTTCAGGGGAATACACATGGAGGTAGGGCGTGTACTCGAACGCCTCGATCACATAGGTGTGGGCGACCCAGAGAGCCAGCAACCGGTACGCGGCCTCGGAAGGAAACACGATGAAGCGTTTCATCAGCAGGACGGTGTCCGCGAGCGTGCCCTGGATTGCCTCCGGGGAGATGCTTGGAAACGGCGGCCGGAAGTCCGGTCGAGTTTCCGGTAGCAGGGCGGCGGTGGTCGCGTGCTGCGGGTTTTGGGGGAACTCCCTGATGAAACGGCTCATGCGAACACCTCCTCCAAATCAGCCAGATCGCGCGCCGCAAGGTGGACGCAATCGTTGAGGTCTTTGACCTGGGTGTTGTCGCGTGTACGCAGGTCGCTCAGGTCGATCATCCGCACCCTGCAACCCACGGAGGTGAGCTGCATATTCCAGCGCGTGGCGGCCTCCAAGCCTCCACCGTCCGCGTCAACATGAGGCGCGATCAGCACGGACCTGTTCGCAAACTGCGGCAGAGCCTCTGCGTGAATCGGACTTTTCCCCAACACCGAAACCGGCTGCCATTTCGGGGGCCCCTTCAAGAGGGAGAAATGGAAGGCGGCAACAAAATCACCGCTTCCCTCGGTCAGGAGGATTTGGGCAGAAGGGTTGGGTGTCCCGAAGTGTGGGGAGAGGGCGAGGCCCAACGGCCACGATTTCACGCTGTTCTTCAGGGAATGGACCTTTCGGTTTCCTTCAAACAATTCGCCGTCCAACCGTCGCGCTTCCGAGAGACGCCCTGAGTGATCCGTCACGATCCAGCAGGACGCGCCATAAAAGGTTCCGAATGTTAGCAGGCCTTGGCGGTCCATCACTCGGGTGGCGCACAACGAAACGCCCCGCAGCACGGCCAACGCTTCAAGTTCGGCGCGGCTGCCGCGGTGTGCATCGACCGGATGCACGGGGGACTGCCTTGGGGTTTTGGCAGGTGTGGCCTTATTGCGAAGGGGGGTTATCCTGATGGAGGACTGCGGAGTATGGCTGGCTAGCTCCCTCCAGCGTTTGAGGGAATCCCGCGTGCTGAGGCCGAATGCCTTCTTTAGGAACTCCACTTCGTCCCCTCCGCCACATCCGGCGTGGCACTTCCAGCGGGAACGGTGTTTGGGGTCTTCGTAGAGGCTGAACGCAGGGGTGTGCGTATTCTCGTGGAAGGGGCAGAAGGCGCTCTTGCGGACATGGGCGCCGAGGCCGAGTTGTTGCATGAGCTGGGGCAGAGGGAGCCTCTGACGCAGCTGTTCAATATCATTGAGCATGTGGCGTGAAGTGCGCCCCTTGCACCCGCCGGAGAAACGATTAAGGTGTAGTCGCGACCAAGCAACTGCCCTTGTGTCCCTCCGGGGGTGCAGGGGCACTGCTTTTTTAGTCGGCGTTGTTGAACATCAGGGCCCGGATGCTGGCGACGTCGAATAGGCGGCGGCCCCGGAGTTTTCCCGGGATGCGCAGGTTGACGGACTTGATGAGGCCGGCCTCCCACAGGCGGTAGGTGTGTGCCCTCGAAAACGAGAACATCGCAGTGACCATCCTGTGGTCGGCAAACTCGGGCCCCGCGGCCACGCTTTGCAGGGCGGCTACGGTGGGGGCTTGCGTGGTGGGTTTAGGTTCGCCGGTGAGGGGAACCCCGATTTGTTGAAGCATGCGTTTTTGCACGCTTCAGGTTGTTTCATGGAACCCAAAACCGCTCAAAAGGGGCTTAAAAGAAGAAATCCCCCCTAACTCCGTCAACGGGTTACATGTTTCCTTGTTTGATCGGTATGCCGAGAATTTCAGCCGCCCTTCGAGTTTTGGGACCCATATCTACACCAAGGAGTCGCTCTATCCGCCGTCTGATAGTTGAGACTGGAAGTACTTCCTGATCCGTGAGCATTTCAAAATGCTTGTAGGTCGAATAAGGGTCCTCCGCGGCGAGGTCCTTCGAAAACATCTGTATGACACCTGCCCAAGTCGTGCGAGAAAGGTCACTCGTGAGGCGGCGTGTAAAAAACAAAATGGCGGCCCAGGTGGGGTGCTTTGCCGCGCGCGCAAGGCCTAGCATGACGCACGCCCTGGCATGGGTAGCGGTCGCCAAATCCACTTTACGAGTAAAAAGAGGCTGGAGCTGATCCTGATAGGACGGCTTGTTGAACCATAAAGATTTCCACTCCTGCCGGCTACCGTCCTTTGGAGGGGGAGTATGCCAAAACTGCTCTGACAGCACATTTTTTTGCTCATCATTGAAGGAGTTATAAATCGGGTTCGTGTTGTTGAACTTTTTGCTGAACGCGTTGACCTCTGCGACCCACTCAACCGCCTTCTGTAAAGCGGCAGCGTTTC
>CANJYI010000330.1 GCA_947478975.1 Chthoniobacteraceae bacterium | reverse complement strand
TTTGCGGTTCTTGCGCAGAAACATTGGAGCATGTTCCGCGCTTTGGATTTTCCCAACAAGGGGGTCTTCTCCACTACACGCACTTGCGCCGAATTTTACTCTGAGAGCCGGTCCGGTTTTGGCGACCGCTCTCTGTAAACTTTTTCATCACGCCCACCAAACTGCGGAACTCGGGCTAGCCACGCACGCAAGCACCACCCCGCTTGCCGCACTTCAACCTACCGCTTTTTATGTACTTCCGAGACGAAGAAGACGAAGACCCACCCTTCTGTGAGGACTGCGGTCAGCCGATGGAGGCCGATGCCGACGTGGACGACGATCCCGACACCGGCCGCCCCTACATCTCAGGCTGGACCGCCATCTGCACCAACCGGAACTGTCCCGAGCCCCCCGACGCCTAGCCACCGCGCCAACACCGAGGGCCGGTTCCCTAACACAGGGGGCCGGCCCTGTTCGTTTTTTCAAGCAAAACTCAAAGTAAGCACCGAGTCAGCCCGACGCCTCCGTGTTCAAATCCACAACGCGATAACGCCAGTAATCGGGGTGTCGGCTGTGGTGCTTGAGTGCAAGAATCCGGATGTGATCAGGAAGCACCCTGTAATAGATCGCGAACGGAAACCGCGGTAACAGATAACGGCGCACATCCGCTTCCAGAATCCGCCAGCGCAACGGGTCCGCTTGAAGAACTTGGACCGCGCCTTCGATCGCATCCAAAAACGCGCCTCCCAAGGACGCCACCTGAATCTCGTAGTAACGAGCAGACTCGACCAATTCTCCCTCAGCGTGAGGATGGTAAACTACACGCATGCGATGGCCTGCCGAGCCGCACGCATCACTTCTTCGTGGGACTGACAAATGACGGCCCCAGAGGAAATCTCCTGATCGCGAGCAATCGAATCACTGAGAGCCCCTTTCTCCCCCGCATCTTCCACACTGTGTCCAATGCTTTGCCAGAGTGCCTGGGCAAGAGAGACCCTCTCTGACAAAGGGAGTGCCATCGCCTCACTGGTAAGCTGCGGAATCGCCATGGCTTTACGATAAGCGGGGACAGCAAAAGGTCAATCTTCCGACAGTTGATCATCCACCCCAAAATCAAATGTCACTGTGGGGCTTCGTTTTAGTAGCCACCAGTGAAGGCGCACGCTGCGCCCCCTTCCGGATCACTGCCGGCACTTCGCTCGTGATCATTTCACGGCTCCACAGCTCACGGAACTTCCGTCCGCTCATGTTCCCCACCGCCTCCAGCACCCCGCCCATGCTCAACGTCCCCGAGGCCACCAACCGCTTCAAATCATCCGCAAACACCACCTCACTCGTCCCACCGGACCGCAGCTTCCACCCGGGCAACGCTTCCGCGTCCTCCGTCAAAATCTCCTTCACCCGCTCTTCCACCCGCTCACGGAACGCATCGAACACCTTCGCCTGCGCCAGAAACCGCGCCGTTCCCTCCCGATCCTCCAGCAACGATTCCACCACCCATTCCCGCTGTTCCATGGTAAGCGGTTCCACAATCGAGACAATTTCAAGCGTCTGCTCCACCGCCTCCATCCGCGCATCGCAGCTCGTCGAAAACGCGCACCAGTTGCAGTAATCACACAGCGCCGGCTTCCTCGCCGGATCCCTCGCCGCCTTCAATATCCCACCCACCAGTGCCTCGGCCTCTTCGTAGGTGAACTCGTGCACCACCATCTCCCGCGCATCGCAGAACAGCAGCACGCACGTCCACCGGCCCGCAAAGTATTCCTCCATCAGGCCCAGAGCGTACGCCGCCACCTGTTCCCGGTAATTCCGCACCTTGCCACTCTTAAGGTCGATCACCAGCAACCGCTCCGGAACGATCGCATCCGCGGTCCCCGTGTGCTCCATCCCCGGGGTCGTCACCTTGCAGTCCGCGTCCGCGCTCAGAATCTTCGCGCCCCCCGCCAACTCCTGCACCGTGGCCATCGCCCACTCCACCGCCGCGGCGTCTTCGCCCGTCACCTCCGTGGGCATTTCCCCGCCGGCGAGCAACTCCCGCATCGCCAAATCCAACAGCGTCCCGCGCGCAGCCGCAGGGCCGGCCTCGCCGGGCTTGCCCTCAAAACACGGACACTCCGCCAACTTCGGCAAACTGCTGTGGCGGATCGGTTGATTAACGGTGTTTGTATTCATGCAAATTACTACGGATCAGAGCGCTAGGTGGCCTTAAATAATTCGCTGCCACGAGGCAACAACCGCGCGCGCGTACTGCGTAGACACTCCACAGTCTCACGCCGTTTGTACCCCAGGGATTGTCCCTGTTCGGGCTACGGAGTTTCCCCGAGGGGAGGGCAGGTAAACTGCCGGCAAGAAGCGTCCCATTCCCCGAGTCACCGGCGGCAAAGCCCCCAAAAGATGGAACCGTAGGAACCACGCTTTTCTGCGGTTCCAGGTTCTTCGCTGTTTCCGATGGGTGGGGGAGGTAAAGAAGATGCGTGACACCCGAAAAGCTGTTTCATGAATTGTTGGGATTGGGCCTGAACTGGAAGGTAACCGAGTGCGAGTTCGATCAGAAAAGTGGCGTGGTGCGGTTGCGGATCGAGGAAACCGAGCACTTATGGAAGGTTGAGCGCAGCCCGGATGATGGGGCTGAAGTGGCCTGCTATGACCACACCGAAGAGATGGTCTGGAGACATCTCAATGTCTTTGAGCACAAGTGCGAGATCCGGTGTCGATTGCCTCGTGCAAGGTGCAGTAAGACCCAGAAGATCTATCGGGTTTGTCCTCCGTGGGAGGGTTTGAGCAAACACTTCACCAAGGCTTTTGAGGCGATGGCACTCCTGCTCATGAGAGAAATGCCCGTTGCGGTGGTGGCGAGGCACGTCAAGGAGACAGACACCCGGCTCTGGCGGATGCTTAAACGTCACGTAGAGGCGGCGTACCCGCTGGCGGACTGGAGCAACGTGATCTGCGTGGGATGCGATGAGATGAGTGTACGCAAGGGGCACAACTACGTGAGCGTCTTTTGTGATTTGCTGCGAAAACGAGTGCTGTTTGCCGTGAAAGGTCGGGACAAAAAAGTATGGGAAGCCTTTGTGCAAGCCCTTGAAGCGCACAATGGTCACCCTCGAGCCATCAGAGAGGTTTCGATGGACATGAGCCCTTCCTACATCGCCGGAGTCCAGGAGAACATTGGCAGCCAAGCGGTGATGGTTTTCGACAAGTTTCATGTGATCGCCCACGTTAACGACGCGGTCAATGCGGTGCGCAGAGCCGAGATCCAACTGGGGGGCTGGGAGGCGAAGAACGCGCTTAAAGGGAGCCGGTGGATCTGGCTTAAAAACCCAGAAAACCTCACGGCCAAACAGATGGCCACGCAGCAAAGAATCGAGACGCTGAATCTAGCTACGGCGAAGGCATATCAAATGCGCCTTACCCTGCAGGACATCTACCAGATCCCAAATTCGAGGGTCGCCAAAAGGAAGCTGCAAGCCTGGTGCCGATGGGTCCGTCGCGTTGCCAAAAAGCATCCCAGCTTGTTGTTCCATCAGATGGTCAAATGCGCCGGTATGGTTGAGCGTCACCTTGAGGGAATCCTCGCTCACTGGAGAAACAAAACGACAAACGCCTTCCTCGAAGCCCTCAACAGCGTCTTCTCAGCAGTCAAACGAAAGGCCCGAGGGTTCCGTTCAACCGACAACCTCATTGCCATGCTCTACTTTACTGCCGGAAAACTCCGGATCCCTGCCACCCACTGAAAGTAGCGAAGAGCCCGGTTCCATCACTTAACTAACTCAGCCCCAGTACGGATGGAACAGTGGAACCTAACTCTAAAGTCCGTATAGGAGTACACGCAGCTCGCATATACGCGTCGCCTATA
>CANJYI010000329.1 GCA_947478975.1 Chthoniobacteraceae bacterium | reverse complement strand
TGGTGTCGAAATCTTCATGGGCAGCAGATACATCTTCTATGTCGCATTGGATCAGTTAGGGCCAACGATTGATTGAGATATTTATGACCATCGCAAAACGTCTGCTGATTCTTTTGGCCGTCCCGCTGTTGATTCTGGCGGCGCTGGGTTTCTTTTTGCGCAGCAGACTTGCGACGAGTAGGGAGAACAGCGTTTACGTTTCGCAGATTCAGATCCCGAGTCTGGCGTTGGTGGGAAACATCGCCCGAAACTTCACCGAGATGCGGGTGCATTTTCGAAATGTGATGCTCACCGACGACACGGAGTTGCAGAAGAGGGAGCTGGCCTCCTTCGAGCGCCTGCGCGCCAAGGTGCTCGAGTTGCTCTCGGAGTTTACCGACGGGTTTGTTTCGGATGATCACGACCGGCGTTTGCTGGAGGAGTACCGAAGGTTGAGTACGAAGTGGGCGGAGAACGCCCAGCAGATCATGGAGCTCAGAGGCAAGGGACGTAAGGACGAGGCTATGGCTCAATTTTGGAGCCTCTCCACCGTTTCTGTCGGGGACAATCTGAGCCGGGTTGCGAGTGAGTGGATAGAGTACAACAAGGAGGTGGCGCTCAACTCGGGCCGATCCGCTGTGGCGGGTACCGAATCCTCCCGACGGGACCTGCTCTTCGCGGTGGGGCTCGGCCTGCTTTTGTCCGGCGGCTTCGGGATTTTTACGTTTCGCAGAATTGTTTTGCCGATCAGGGCGCTCGAATCTTCGGTCAAGGCGATCGCCGGGGGAGACTACTCCCAGCCGGTGCCCTTCACCTCTGCGGAGGACGAGACCGGCGAGTTGGCGCGCTCCATCCATGTACTCAAAAGTGGCGCGTCCGAAATGGCCCAACAACGCTGGCTTAAATCCAACGTTGCCAAGCTTACTGCGGGACTTCAAGGCGCTGAGTCGCTTTCGGAGTTTGGAGGCCGCCTTGTGTCGAGCCTTCTGCCTTTGCTTGGCGGGGGAGTCGGCGGATTTTACTTGTTCGATCCCAAGAAACAGCGGCTGAGCAGGATTGCGGGCTACGGGCTTAAGGCGTGTGCTGAGCAAAGCGCTGCGTTTGGGTTGGGGGTGGGACTGGTTGGTCAATGCGCGCTGGAGCGGGCACGGGTGATGCTCGCGGATTTGCCTCCTGATTTTATTGAGATCTCGTCGGGACTGGGAAAAGCGGCACCCAAGCAGACGGTGGCCTTGCCGTTGCTTTCGCAGGGAGAATTGCTGGGGGTGCTCGAAGTGGCGTCCTTTCACGCGTTGACGTCCAGCGAGGAGGCGCTGCTCGAGGAGTTGTTGCCGGTGGTGGGAATGAGCATGGAAGTGCTGTCGCGGAGTCTGCGGACGCAGGAACTCCTGGGACAAACCCAGGAGCAGGCGCGCCAGTTGGAGGCTCAGACGGACGATCTGACCCGCTCGGGGGAGGCCTTGCACCAGCAAAAGGAGGAACTGGTCCGGCAGGGGCAGGAGCTCGCGCTCTCCAAAGAGAAGGCGGAGGCGGCTACCGAATTGAAGTCGATGTTCCTCGCCAACATGAGTCATGAAATCCGCACTCCGATGAACGCGATCATCGGGTTGTCGCATCTCGCGCTCAAAACCCAGCTCACCCCCAAGCAACGCGACTACGTCAGCAAGGTGCACAACGCTGGGACTTCGCTGCTGGGGATCATCAACGACATTCTGGATTTTTCCAAGGTCGAGGCGGGCAAGCTCGATCTTGAAAAGACGGACTTCCATCTGGACGAAGTGTTGAGCTCCGTCTCCACGCTGACCGGCCAAAAAGCCCATGAAAAGGGGCTCGAGTTTCTGGCAGATGTGGCCTCCTCCATGCCTCAGCGGTTGTCGGGAGACCCGCTGCGCCTCGGGCAGATTCTCACAAACCTAGTCAACAACGCGGTAAAGTTTACCGAGCAGGGCGAGATCTGTGTAAAGGTGGAGTTGCTCGAGCAGACGGGGCACAAGGTGCAGTTGAAGTTTTCCGTGCGCGACACCGGCATCGGTATGACTCCCGAACAGTGCGCCAAACTGTTCCAGGCTTTCACTCAGGCGGACATGTCGACAACGCGGAAGCATGGCGGCACGGGGCTGGGGCTCACCATTTCGCGGAAGCTTGTTGAAATGATGGGCGGCCGGATTTGGATTGAGAGCACCCCGGGCGTGGGCAGTACCTTTCTTTTTACCGTTTGGTTGGAGCTGGCGACGGGAGAAGCCGGCGGCCAGATTCTGCCGCAACGGTTGCCGAGCCTACGGGTGCTGGTTGTCGACGACAATTCCGCGGCAAGCGAGATCCTGGCGGACGGACTCCGGTCCATTGCTTCAAGCGTCGACGTGGTGGCTTCCGGGGAGGAAGCGCTTGCCTCGGTGCGCAGGGCGGATGACAAGGTTGCGTACGACTTGGTGTTCATGGACTGGCGGATGCCCGGCATGGACGGCTTGCAGGCGGCGAAGGTGCTCAAGGAGGACAAAAGCCTCCGTTTCCAGCCAGCCATTGTGCTGGTGACAGCCTTTGGCAGCGAAGACGTGCGGGAGGAGGCGGAGCTGCTCGGGGTGGAAGGTTTTTTGCTGAAGCCGGTGACCCAGTCTATGATCGTGGACACCCTGGTGACGCTTTTTGCTCCCAGTGCGGGCGAGATAACGAAGGCCGCCGAAGCCGCCCCTGCCGACGAGGCACTAAAGGGGGCAAGGATTCTTCTGGCCGAGGACAATGAGATCAACCAGCAGATCGCCGTGGAACTGCTAGAGGGAATGGGGGCCACGCTGATTGTCGCTGGCAACGGTAGGAAGGCGGTGGATGCGCTGCTCCGGGATCCGGATTGCTGTGACCTAGTTCTCATGGACCTTCAAATGCCTGAAATGGGCGGTTTTGAGGCGACGCAGCTTATCCGGGCGGACGGTCGGTTTGGAGAGCTGCCGATCATCGCTTTGACGGCGCACGCCACGCAGGAGGAGCGCCAGAAGTGCATGGCCGCCGGCATGAATGACCACGTTTCCAAACCGATTGATCCGGCGGATTTGTTCGCCACCGTGGGGCGGCATTACAAGCGGAAGGCAGCACAGGCGTCGCAGGTTGTGGAAGGAGCTGTCGCTCAAGCGGAGCCTGTTACCAAGGCGGAGCCGAGTGTGCCCGTTGTTGAAGGTCTCGATTCGGCCGAGGGACTTGCCCGAGTCGCAGGTAACCGGAAGCTCTATGTGAAGCTTCTCCGCGAATTTTCCGACCCGGGTACGGACCCTGCGGAAAACATCAGACTGCTCCTTGAGTCGAACTTGTTTCCGGATGCCGAGCGGGCGGTGCATACGCTCAAGGGAGTGGCTGCGAGCCTCGGGGCGAAGGCTGTGGCGGCAGTCGCCGCAGTGTTCGAAAAGGTGCTACGGGAAAGGGCCGAAAGGAAGGATTTGGATCCTATGCTGGTGACGTTGAGGGCCGAGCTGAACCCGTTGTTGGAACGACTGCGCGGTGCGCTTGGTGAGGAGTCGGCGCCTGCTCGTGTTGAGCCGGCCGGGGCGGCTGAGTTGGCAAGGCTGCCGCTGGTGGTTGCGGAGCTGTCCAAATACCTGGCGGATTGTGACGCCAGCGCGCCCGAGTGCCTCGAGGGCAACCGGGCCTTACTATCTCTGCTCTTTCCCGGGGATGATTTCGAAAGGTTTGCGGCAGAGGTGAACAGCTACGCTTTCGGTGAAGCGTCGAAAAGTCTCGAGAAGGCGGCAAAAGTGAAGGGAATCCAAATTGTATGAGTGCTTCGGAAATCGTTAATGGCCAGCGTATTTTGATTGTTGAAGACGCTCCTGTAAACATTCAGACGCTGGCGGCCATCCTCAAGGAAAAGGGCTACC